>NZ_JBIUXX010000025.1:0-91057 GCF_044744235.1 Pseudomonas sp. NPDC087346 | reverse complement strand
CAGGCATATTCGTAGCCCACAGGTGCATGTTCCTTCCTATCTTGCTGACCAATTCCAGCGCTATCAGTATGGAAGAAGAAAGAACGGACGACCTATATCGGCAGGCCGAGCGTAGGTGTCCATCCGGGGGTTAGGCGCGCAGCGCCGTGCGGCGCAGCCGCGCACATCGAGAGGAGGTGCCGCGAAGCAAACCGTAGGCGATGCCCCCGGATGGACACCGTAGCTCGGGAACCCCGAGCCCCAGCGAGCGGGCCGTACGCCCGGGGCAAAGCCTTTTGGTTCCTTTTTGGCGTTTGAAAAAGGGGCTCGCTGTAAGAGCGAAACCGCCAGCGGCAACACCCGCAGCAACGGATATGTCCCAAAACCCCAAAACCCCAAAACCCCAAAAACAAAAAAGGCGCGATCCTTTCGAATCGCGCCTTTTTCAGTTCAGCTATCTATCAGCTACCCAATGCCTTGGATGCCAGCCAGAACAGGCCGGCCGACAGTCCGACCGTCGCTGGCAGGGTCAGGACCCATGCCAGCAGGATGGTGCGAACGGTGCCGCCTTGCAGGCCGCTTTTGTTGGCGACCATGGTGCCGGCCACGCCCGAGGACAGGACGTGGGTGGTGGACACCGGCAAGCTGAAGATGTTGGCCAGGCCGATCAAACTGGCGGTAGTAATCTGCGCCGACATGCCTTGCGAGTAGGTCATGCCTTGTTTGCCGATCTTCTCACCGATGGTCAGTACTACGCGTTTCCAGCCGACCATGGTGCCCAGGCCGAGGGCCAGTGCTACCGCCAGAATTACCCAGAACGGGGCGTATTCGGTGGTGGTGGTCAGGTCTTTGCGCAGTTTGTCCAGGTCAGCTTTTTCGCGTGGCTCAAGGCCTGGCAGTTTACCGACTTTCTTCGCGGTGTCGTCCAGGCACAGCAGGTAGCGACGTACCTCGACGCGGCTTTCCGACGACAGCGAATGGTAGTCCGCTACACCTTTAAGGGTGCCGAGCAGGGCGTTGATGGTCGGTTCGGTCTGCTGCGGGTTGCAGCGGAATTTCTCCGGCAGGTCGCCTTCTACGCTTTTGCCCAGGGCCAGGAACTCACCAAGCGAATCGGAATTGCGCTTGTAGAACTGGCTCAAGTGCAGGGTCGCATCGCGGGTGCGTTCGATCTGGTAAGTGGTGCTGCTCAGATCGAGCACGAACTGCGCCGGCACGATACCGATCAGAACCAGCATGATCAGGCCGATGCCTTTCTGACCATCGTTGGAACCGTGCACGAAGCTCACAGCCATCGCCGAGATCACCAGAACCAGACGGTTCCAGAACGGCGGGTGCTTCTTGTCGTCGAGCTTGCGGCGCTGTTCAGGCGTCTTGTGCATCTTCGACAGCGGGCGCCACCATTTCAGGCCGATCAGGATCAGCGCTGCAATGAGGAAACCGGCCATTGGCGAGAACACCAGCGAGGCGCCGATATCGATCGCTTTCTGCCAGTTCACACCGTCAGCCAACGGAATGTCGTTGATCAGGGCGTTCGCCAGACCAACACCGAGGATCGAGCCGATCAGGGTGTGGGAGCTGGAGGCCGGGATACCGAAGTACCAAGTGCCCAGGTTCCAGGTGATGGCGGCGGCGAGCAGCGAGAACACCATTGCCAGACCGTGACCCGTGTTCACATTGATCAGCAGTTCCACCGGCAGCAAGTGGACGATGGCATACGCCACGCCAACACCACCCAGCAGCACGCCGAGAAAGTTGAACACACCGGAAAAGAACACCGCGAGGTGAGGCGGCATGGCTTTGGTGTAGATAACAGTGGCTACCGCGTTAGCGGTGTCATGAAATCCATTGATGAACTCGAAGGCGAGGACAAAAGTCAGGGCGAGCAAGAGGCTCACAAGCACCCAGGCATCCAGTCCGCTGAATAAATCGATCATGAAGGTTTTCTGACCCGGTCATAAGGGGGCGCGATTATGCCAGAAAAGACTGGAAATCGATGCCCTACCTGCTAATCGGTCACACACATCGACGATTTAATTTGTTGCAATGCGTTAAAGCCGAGTTTTTTACAGGGTTTTTCAAGTCATTGATTGGCCTGGAGAAAAACTCTGAAATCGGGCTTTTGACCCGCGTCGGAAAGGGCTGAAACGCTTGTGTGAAATATCTCTGAAACGAGTCGGACATGCTCCATTCCCGTGCAGGACGGGGGAGTGGCCGCCGCCCGCGGGTAGCGGGCGTGCAAGGCAACGTCTATTCACCGTGCTTGTAGCCGGTGCGACGCAGACCCTGGAAAGACTCAAATCCGCAGGCTCATGGCTCTTCGGTTTTGAGTTCCTTTTCCATTTTTTCAAGTTCTTGCTGGAAAACCTGATCCTGAACGGTGGCGCGCTTACGCCAGGGTTTGCGTTCCGGTTCTGGTTGAGCGGCGTAGGTGGTGACTTCCCCGCCGTAAACATCCTTGTAACGTTGTTCCTGGCGCTCAAGTTCCGCGCGCAGTTCGTCTTTCGTCACAGTGCTACCTGTTTGAGTTGAGATAAATGTCTGGTGAACGCACGGCAACGGTCGCAAGAACGAATCCACCGAGGAGCAATGCCTGAACAGGCATTGGTGTAATCGGAGGGCGATCAAGACTTCCATGTTGCTGGGCGGCTACGGCACCAGATTAAAACTGACGCAGCATCAGTTTCCTGTTTCAGCGCGCACTGGCGATACATGCATAAATGAACGTCAGGCGGCGGCCTGGGCTGACAGCAATAGGCATTGCGTCAACGGCGGGCGCCATCGGCCAATGAAAACGCGGCGCCACTGAGGTGCATTATAGCGGCCGATTCGGGAATGACTATCTTTGCCAAGTTAAAAACGGTTCGGGATGTGTGATTGTTTTGTGACTGACAAATTTTATCGGTAGTTGAAGTCTGGTCTTTTCGTTATTTACGTCGCGTTCTGTTTCTGGCGCCATTAAGTCGAACAACTAAGACACCGCTGTCCAAGTTGAGCAAGTTCCCCGGCACGCAACATGAAGCGCGCCGTTGGCGGCGAGGCCGCTGATTGCGATTATCGGTCGTCGGTTCGATAATCGCACAATGTTCAGGGCTGGACGCTTGTGCATCTGCCCGCGAATCGTTTGTATAGCCGCTGATCCGTGCCGGAAAAAGGACCTGAAATGAACGATCAAATGCGCAATTCCTTCACCTCCGTGGCGCCGCCGATTGTCGCCTCGCCGGCCAAACGCATCCAGGCCCTGACCGGTGATCCGGACTTCATGACCTCGCTGGCCCGTGGTCTGGCAGTGGTGCAGGCATTTCAGGAGCGCAAGCGGCACCTGACCATCGCGCAGATCAGTCACCGCACGGAAATTCCCCGCGCCGCCGTGCGCCGTTGCCTGCACACCTTGATCAAACTCGGCTACGCCACCACTGATGGCCGCACCTATTCGCTGCTGCCGAAAGTGCTGACCCTCGGTCACGCTTATTTGTCGTCGACGCCGTTGGCGGTTTCGGCCCAGCCCTATCTCGACCGCATGAGCGAGCAACTGCACGAGGCCTGCAATATGGCCACGCTGGAGGGCGACGACATTCTTTACATTGCCCGCTCGGCAACCACGCAACGGCTGATTTCGGTGGATCTGTCGGTCGGCGGGCGCTTGCCGGCCTATTGCACATCGATGGGACGGATTCTGTTGGCGGCGCTCGACGACACATCCCTGCGCGAACACCTCGACCATGCCGAACTGGTGGCCAAGACCAGTCGCACATTGCACACCCCGGACTCTTTGCTCGAATGTCTGCAAGAAGTGCGGCAGCAGGGTTGGTGCATCGTCGATCAGGAACTGGAGCAAGGTCTGCGCTCGATTGCCGTGCCGGTGTACGACGCATCCGGGCAAGTGGTGGCCGCGCTCAATGTCAGCACCCACGCTGGCCGAGTCAGCCGCACCGAGCTGGAACAGCGCTTCCTGCCGGGGCTGTTGAGTGCCAGCCGCGACCTGAGTGCGCAGTTGTTTGCCTGATGAAGCTGTTCGATAAACGCACAGTGTTGCGTTTATCGAATTGACGCTAAAACCCTCGGGTCATTAATGTCGCGGCAGCGTCATCCGGCGCTGACCGCCAAGTGTCAGCCCGATTGCCGACTCCCATAATAATGACAAGAGGCAACACCCCATGAGCACGTTCCCCGACTGTCGCCACTCCCGTTGCTGTTGCCAGGTTGCGCGCAACGCCTGATTCAAACCTTCTATTCTTGTGCCCGTGCCGCTCTTTGGCCGGCCGCCGTTCGACTGCGTTTTTTGCGTGGAATAAAAATAATGAACCAGCCTCAGTCCGCTGTGGGTAACTGCCTCGACGTGCAGTCCTTCATCAATGCCCAACCGATCTCTCGCTATCAGTGGCGAGTGGTGATCCTGTGTTTCCTGATTGTGTTCCTCGATGGCCTCGACACCGCGGCGATGGGTTTTATTGCGCCGGCACTCTCGCAGGACTGGGGCATCGACCGCGCCAGCCTTGGCCCGGTGATGAGCGCCGCGTTGATCGGCATGGTCTTCGGCGCACTGGGTTCCGGTCCTTTGGCTGACCGCTTCGGACGAAAAGTCGTACTGGTCGGCGCGGTAATACTGTTCGGCGCGTTCAGTCTGGCCTCGGCCTACAGCACTAATGTCGAGCAACTGTTGGTGCTGCGTTTCCTCACCGGACTGGGTCTGGGTGCGGGCATGCCGAATGCCACGACGCTGCTCTCGGAATACACCCCGGAGCGCAAGAAATCACTGCTGGTGACCAGCATGTTCTGCGGTTTCAACCTCGGCATGGCCGGTGGCGGGTTCATTTCGGCGAAGCTGATTCCGGCCTTCGGCTGGCACGCGCTGCTGCTGATCGGCGGGATTCTGCCGTTGATTCTCGCAGTGGTGCTGTTGTTCTGGCTGCCGGAATCGGCGCGTTTTCTTGTCGTGCGTAACCGTGGCACCGACAAGGTGCGCAAGACCCTGGCGCCGATTGACCCAGCCGTGGTCGCTCAGGCATCGAGTTTCAGCGTGCCGGAACAGCAAACCGTCAAGGCGCGCAACGTGTTCGCGGTGATTTTCTCCGGCACCTACAGCACCGGCACTTTGCTGCTGTGGCTTACCTATTTCATGGGGCTGGTGATCGTGTACTTGCTGACCAGTTGGCTGCCGACGCTGATGCGCGACAGCGGCGCGAGCATGGAACAGGCGGCATTCATCGGTGCTTTGTTCCAGTTCGGCGGGGTGTTGAGCGCGGTCGGCGTAGGCTGGGCGATGGACCGGTTCAATCCGCACAAGGTTATTGGCATTTTCTACCTGCTGGCCGGGGTGTTTGCCTACGCGGTGGGGCAGAGCCTGGGCAACATCACGTTGCTGGCGACGTTGGTGCTGGTGGCGGGGATGTGCGTCAACGGCGCGCAATCTGCGATGCCGTCGCTGGCGGCGCGGTTTTATCCGACTCAGGGCCGGGCGACCGGGGTTTCATGGATGCTGGGGATTGGCCGGTTTGGTGCGATTCTCGGGGCGTGGATGGGCGCGACGTTGTTGGGGTTGGGCTGGAATTTTGAGCAAGTGTTGACGGCGTTGGTGATTCCGGCGGCGTTGGCTACTGCGGCGGTGGTGATTAAAGGCATGGTCAGTCATGCGGATGCGACTTGAGTTGAGAAGCGCAGATTTTCGCTGAATGTTCGGGCCTCATCGCGAGCAGGCTCACTCCTACATTTGGAATGCATTCCCCTTGTAGGAGTGAGCCTGCTCGCGATGCTTTTGCTTTTTTGGTTGATTGTTAGGTTGATAACAATCTGTTCGATAAACGAACACTCAGTCGATTATCGGATTGTTTGGCGATTTTCAGCGGCTTAATCTGCAGTGACTCCGGCGCCGCACCTCGCGCCTTTTTATCACTGGCGATCCATTACAAAAACGGGAGCCCGCTCCATGGCTGAGATCCTTTCGCTGCACGACGCGGTGAAGCAATTCGTCAACGACGGCGATACCGTCGCGCTCGAAGGCTTCACTCACCTGATCCCTACGGCCGCAGGTCATGAAATCATTCGCCAGGGCAAGAAAGATCTGACGCTGGTGCGGATGACGCCTGACCTGATCTACGACCAACTGATCGGCGCCGGTTGTGCGCGCAAACTGATTTTCTCCTGGGGTGGTAATCCTGGCGTCGGTTCGCTGCACCGTCTGCGTGACGCCGTCGAGAAGCAATGGCCGCACGCACTGGAAATCGAAGAGCACAGCCACGCCGACCTGGCGAATGCCTACGTCGCTGGCGCCTCGGGCCTACCGTTCGCAGTGCTGCGTGCCTACGCCGGTTCTGACCTGCCGAAGGTCAATCCGCTGATCAAATCCGTGACCTGCCCATTTACCGGCGAAGTGCTGGCGGCGGTGCCGTCGGTGCGTCCCGACGTGACGGTGATCCACGCGCAGAAAGCCGACCGCCAAGGCAACGTGTTGCTGTGGGGCATTCTCGGCGTGCAGAAGGAAGCCGCACTGGCGGCCAAGCGCTGCATCGTCACCGTTGAGGAAGTCGTTGATGATCTGAAGGCGCCGATGAACGCCTGCGTATTGCCGACCTGGGCCCTGAGCGCGGTTTGCCATGTGCCGGGTGGTGCGCATCCGTCCTACGCCCACGGTTACACCGAACGCGACAATCGTTTCTATCAGGCGTGGGACCCGATCGCCCGTGACCGTGAGACGTTTACCGCGTGGATCAACGAATACGTCCATGGCTGCGCTGACTTCAGCGAGTTTCAGGCCAAATTGGCCGCTGCTTCGGAGGCCAAATAATGACTTACACCACCAATGAAATGATGACCGTCGCCGCCGCCCGCCGACTGAAGAACGGTTCGGTGTGCTTCGTCGGCATCGGCTTGCCGTCGAAAGCTGCGAACCTGGCACGCCTGACGTCTTCGCCTGATGTGGTGCTGATCTACGAGTCGGGCCCGATTGGTGCCAAGCCAAGCGTGCTGCCGTTGTCCATCGGTGACGGCGAACTGGCTGAAACCGCCGACACCGTCGTTCCGACCGGTGAGATTTTTCGCTATTGGTTGCAGGGCGGCCGCATCGACGTTGGTTTTCTTGGCGCTGCGCAGGTTGACCGCTTCGGCAACATCAACACCACCGTGGTCGGTGATTACTTCTCGCCGAAAGTACGTCTGCCGGGTGCCGGTGGCGCGCCGGAAATCGCTGGCTCGGCGAAAAGTGTGCTGATCATCCTTAAACAGTCGGCGCGCTCGTTTGTCGAGAAGCTCGATTTCATTACCTCGGTCGGGCACGGCGAGGGCGGTGATTCACGTAAACGTCTGGGCCTGCCGGGCGCCGGACCGGTCGGCATCATCACCGATTTGTGCACCATGGAACCCGAGGCCGGCACTCACGAATTCGTGGTCACCGCACTGCACCCGGGCGTGACCCGCGAGCAAGTGATTGCCGCCACAGGTTGGGCGATTCGTTTTGCCGACAGCGTCGAGCAAACCGCCGAGCCCACCGACATCGAACTCACCGCGCTGCGTGATCTTGAAGCCCGCACCGCAGCCGCCCACGGCCAGGCGCCGGGAGAAGCATGATGCGTGACGTGTATATCTGCGATGCGATCCGTACTCCGATCGGCCGTTTTGGCGGTGGTCTGGCGGCGGTGCGTGCCGATGATCTGGCCGCCGTGCCGATCAAGGCGCTGATGGAGCGCAATCCCTCGGTGGACTGGAGCGCTATCGATGAGGTGTTCCTCGGCTGCGCCAACCAGGCCGGCGAAGACAACCGCAACGTGGCACGCATGGCGCTGCTGTTGGCGGGGCTGCCGGAAAGCGTTCCTGGCGTAACCCTCAATCGTCTCTGCGCTTCGGGCATGGATGCCATCGGCACCGCATTCCGCGCGATTGCCAGCGGCGAGATGGAGCTGGCGATTGCCGGTGGCGTCGAATCGATGTCCCGTGCGCCGTTCGTGATGGGCAAGGCTGACGCGGCGTTTTCGCGCAACATGAAACTGGAAGACACCACCATCGGCTGGCGTTTCATCAACCCATTGATGAAGGCGCAGTACGGCGTTGATGCAATGCCGCAAACCGCCGACAACGTCGCCGATGACTATCAAGTGTCCCGCGCCGATCAGGACGCGTTCGCCTTGCGCAGTCAGCAGCGCACCGCCGCCGCGCAGGCCGCAGGTTATTTCGCCGAAGAGATCGTCGAAGTGCGGATCGCCCACAAGAAGGGCGAAACCGTGGTCAGCCAGGATGAACATCCACGCGCCGACACCACGCTTGAAGCACTGAGCAAATTGAAACCGGTCAATGGTGCGGACAAGACTGTCACCGCCGGCAATGCCTCGGGGGTCAACGACGGCGCCGCCGCACTGATTCTCGCCTCGGCTGACGCGGTGAAAAAACACGGTCTGACCGCCCGCGCCAAAGTGCTCGGCATGGCCAGCGCCGGCGTGGCGCCGCGAGTCATGGGTATCGGCCCGGTGCCAGCGGTGCGCAAACTCATTGAGCGGCTCGGTGTGGCGGTCAGCGATTTTGATGTGATCGAACTCAACGAAGCGTTCGCCAGCCAAGGCTTGGCGGTACTGCGGGAACTGGGATTGGCGGACGACGCGCCGCAGGTCAACCCGAACGGCGGTGCAATTGCTCTCGGCCATCCGCTGGGCATGAGCGGTGCGCGTCTGGTACTGACCGCGCTGCATCAACTGGAAAAGACTGGCGGCAAGAAAGGTCTGGCGACCATGTGCGTCGGTGTCGGCCAAGGTCTGGCCCTGGCCATCGAACGCGTCTGACGCAAGCCGTGACGAATAAGAACAGAGGAAAGCGAAATGACTGACAAGCCTGGTTACCGTCGCCCACAGGAAGGCACCCAGCCTGAGTATCTGCACCCGACGTATCAATCCACCAATCTGCGCTCGCCGTCCAAGCCGTTGGTGTTTCTGCCGCATTCGCTGTCGGAAATCACCGGGCCGACCATCGGCGCCGAGCGTATTGCCGAGAAAGACAACGACCTGACGGCGCAGCATGAGGGCGAACCGCAGGGCGAGCGCATCATCATTCACGGCCGCGTGCTGGACGAAAACGGTCTGCCGGTGCCGGGAATTCTGGTGGAGATCTGGCAGGCCAACGCCGCTGGCCGCTACAACCACAAACGCGACCTGCACGATGCGCCGCTCGATCCGAACTTCACCGGCACCGGCCGCACCGTGACCGACGCCGATGGTTGGTATCAATTCCAGACCATCAAGCCCGGCGCCTATCCGTGGGGCAACCACCACAATGCGTGGCGCCCGGCGCACATCCATTTTTCGCTGTTCGGGCCGAGCATCCTTACGCGGCTGGTGACGCAGATGTACTTTCCGGGCGATCCGCTGCTGGCCTACGACCCGATCTACAACTGCGTGCCGGACACGTCCGCCAAGGAACGCCTGATCGCCAGTTTCGATCTGGAAAAAACCATTCCGTCCTACGCCCTCGGTTATCGCTGGGACATCGTGCTGCGCGGCCGTGATGCCACGCCGATGGAGAAATAAGATGACGCTGACTGCGACCACGTCCCACACCGTCGGGCCGTATTACCACATTGGCCTGACCTGGCTGAACCGTGAAGACCTCACCGTCGAACACACCCTCGGCGAGCGCGTGGCGATCACCGGGCAAGTGCTGGATGGCAACGGCGATGTCGTCAACGACGCGATGCTTGAAGTCTGGCAGGCCAATGCGGCCGGCAAATACGATCATCCGGAAGACGAACAGGACAAACCGCTGGACCCGAACTTTGAAGGTTTCGGCCGAGTGCCGGTGGATGCCGAAGGGCGGTTTCGTTTCACCACGATCAAACCGGGCACGGTCGAAGGTTTGAAGGGTTCGACCCAGGCACCGCATCTGGTGGTGCTGGTGTTTGCACGGGGCTTGGTCAAACACTTGCTGACGCGGATCTACTTTGATGGCGACGCGGCGAATGTGAATGATCCGCTGCTTGAATGTGTGCCGGCTGAACGCCGCAGCACGTTGCTGGCGAAGCAGGATGCGTCGGGTGTTTATCAGTGGAACGTGATTCTGCAGGGCACCGATGCCGAGACGGTGTTTTTCGATTACTGAAGACCCCCCCAATCCCTGTAGGAGTGAGCCTGCTCGCGATGGCGGTGTGTCAGATTTAAATGGTCTGAATGACACACCGTCATCGCGAGCAGGCTCACTCCCACAAGGGAACTGTGTTGCAGATGGAACTGTGGAACGGGACTGTTGCGAAGTGTGTCTAGACTCTCACGGGTCCCCATCGAGTAAAAAACAATGACAACGACTACCGCTCATTACACCGGCGAAGAACGCAGCAAGCGGATCTTCGCCATTGTCGGCGCCTCGTCCGGCAACCTTGTCGAATGGTTCGACTTCTATGTCTACGCCTTTTGCGCGATCTATTTCGCTCCGGCGTTTTTCCCCTCCGATAACCCGACCGTGCAACTGGTCAACACGGCCGGCGTGTTCGCCGCCGGGTTCCTGATGCGGCCGATTGGTGGCTGGATCTTCGGTCGGATCGCCGACAAACACGGCCGCAAGAAATCCATGCTCATCTCGATTTTGATGATGTGTTTTGGTTCGTTGCTGATCGCCTGCCTGCCGACCTACAACAGTATTGGCGTCTGGGCACCGATCCTGTTGCTGTTCGCACGTCTGCTGCAAGGCCTGTCGGTCGGCGGCGAATACGGCGCTACTGCCACATACATGAGCGAAGTCGCCCTCAAGGGCCAGCGCGGATTTTTCGCCTCGTTTCAGTACGTGACCCTGATCGGCGGGCAACTGCTGGCGGTGTCGCTGGTGGTGGTCCTGCAGCAGTTCCTCACCGAAGACGATCTGCGCGCCTACGGCTGGCGGATTCCATTTGTGGTGGGTGCAATTGCCGCGGTGATTTCGCTGTTCCTGCGTCGTTCGCTGAAAGAAACCACCAACAAGGAAACCCGCGAACACAAAGATGCCGGCAGTATTCGTGCACTGTTCCGCGATCACAAAGCCGCGTTCATCACTGTGCTCGGTTACACCGCTGGCGGTTCGCTGATTTTCTACACCTTCACCACTTACATGCAGAAGTACCTGGTGAACACCGCAGGCATGCACGCCAAGACCGCCAGCTACATCATGACCGGCGCGCTGTTCCTTTATATGTGCATGCAGCCGTTGTTCGGCATGTTGGCGGACAAGATCGGCCGACGTAACTCGATGCTCTGGTTCGGCGCGCTCGGCACGCTGTTCACTGTGCCGATTCTGCTCAGCCTGAAAAGCGTCAGCAGTCCGTTCCTCGCATTTGTGTTGATCACCGTGGCGCTGGCGATTGTCAGTTTCTACACCTCGATCAGCGGTCTGGTGAAAGCCGAGATGTTCCCGCCGGAAGTCCGCGCCCTCGGCGTGGGTCTGGCCTACGCGGTGGCCAACGCAATCTTCGGTGGTTCGGCCGAGTTCGTGGCGCTGAGCCTGAAGAACATCGGCATGGAAAACTCCTTCTACTGGTACGTCACGGCGATGATGGCGATAGCGTTCCTGTTCAGCCTGCGCTTGCCGAAACAAGCGGCGTATTTGCACCACGATCTCTAAACCGATGCGCGCGGGCCAACTCGGCCCGCGCCGGCAAGGACTGTTTATGACTCAGCGACCGGGCAATCAATTGTTCGATGCCTACTTCACTGCCCGCGATATGCGCGAGGTGTTCTGCGATCAGGGCCGGGTGCAGGCGATGCTCGATTTCGAGTCGGCGCTGGCACGGGCCGAAGCGCGGGTCGGATTGATTCCGGCGAGCGCAGTCGCACCGATTGCGGCAGCGTGCAATGCCGGTCTGTACGACTTCGCGGCGCTGGGCGAAGCGATTGCCACGGCCGGTAATTCGGCGATTCCGCTGGTCAAGGCGTTGGGCAAGCAGATTGCCGCGACGGATGCCGAGGCCGAGCGTTATGTGCACTTGGGCGCTACCAGTCAGGACGTGATGGATTCCGGGCTGGTGCTGCAATTGCGGCAGGCGTTGGCGCTGATCGAAAACGATCTGGCACAACTGGCCGATTCACTTGCTGTTCAGGCCCAGCGACATGCGGCGACACCACTGGCCGGGCGCACCTGGTTACAACATGCAACGCCGGTAACGCTGGGCATGAAGATCGCCGGATGGCTCGGCGCCGTGACCCGCAGTCGCCAGCGTCTGCGTGAGTTGAAACCGCGTTTGCTGGTGCTGCAATTCGGCGGTGCTTCCGGCACGTTGGCGGCGTTGGGCGAGCAAGCGTTGCCGATTGCCAAAGCGTTGGCCGAAGAACTGCAACTGAGCCTGCCGGAACAACCGTGGCACACCCAGCGTGATCGCATCGTCGAGTTTGGCGCGGTGCTCGGCCTGATCGCCGGCAGCCTCGGCAAGTTCGGGCGTGACATCAGCCTGTTGATGCAGACCGAAGCGGCCGAGGTGTTCGAACCTTCGGCACCGGGCAAGGGCGGTTCTTCGACCATGCCGCACAAACGTAATCCGGTCGGCGCAGCGGTGTTGATCGGCGCGGCGACTCGCGTGCCGGGGCTGGTCTCGACGCTGTTCAGCGCGATGCCGCAAGAGCACGAACGCAGTCTCGGTTTGTGGCATGCCGAATGGGAAACCCTGCCGGAAATCTGCTGCCTGGTTTCGGGCTCACTGCAACAGGCGCGATTGCTGGCCGAGGGGCTGGAAGTCGATGCCGCACGCATGGCACGCAATCTCGAACTGACTAAAGGGCTGGTGCTGGCTGAAGCGGTGAGCATCGTCCTCGCGCAACGGGTCGGTCGCGACAAGGCGCATCATTTGCTCGAACAATGCTGCAAACGCGCGGTGGCCGAACAACGGCATCTGCGCGCCGTGCTCGGTGACGAGCCGCAAGTGACCGCCGAACTCAGCGGCGCTGAACTGGATCATCTGCTCAATCCCGCGCATTACCTCGGTCAGGCCAACGTCTGGGTCGAGCGTGCAGTGGCTGAGCACAACGCATTGACTGTCTGAAGGAGAGGGCTGTGGCTTTCGTTCAACTCGCCGATGGCGAACTGCATTACCAGATTGAGGGGCCGGTCGATGCGCCCGTGTTGGTGCTGTCCAACTCGCTGGGCACCGACCTGCACATGTGGGACGCGCAGATGCCGGCATTTACCGAGCATTTCCGCGTGCTGCGTTTCGATACTCGCGGTCATGGTCAGTCGCTGGTGACGCCGGGGCCTTACAGCATCGAGCAACTGGGGCGTGATGTGCTGGCGCTGCTGGATGCGTTGCATATCGAGCGTGCGCATTTCTGCGGTCTGTCGATGGGCGGCTTGATCGGCCAGTGGCTGGGGATCAATGCCGGTGAGCGTTTGCACAAACTGATCGTGTGCAATACCGCCGCGAAAATCGCTGATCCATCGGTATGGAATCCACGGATCGAAACCGTGCTGCGCGACGGTCCGGCAGCGATGGTCGCGTTGCGCGATGCCTCGATTGCCCGCTGGTTTACCCCGGACTTCGCGGCGGCCAATCCGGCAGCAGCCAAGCAGATTACCGACATGCTCGCGGCCACTTCGCCCGAAGGTTATGCAGCCAATTGCGCAGCGGTGCGCGATGCCGATTTTCGCGAGCAGTTGGCATTTATCAACCTGCCGTTGCTGGTGATCGCCGGTTCTGAAGATGCAGTGACGCCGCCGTCTGGCGGGCAGTTCATTCAGGCGCATGTGCATGGCGCCGAGTACGCCGAGTTCTATGCCGCGCACCTTTCCAACGTGCAGGCCGGGGCTGATTTCAGCGACCGTGTGTTGACGTTCCTGCGGGCTAATTGAGGAAGAATTTGTGGACGAGAAACAACGTTACGACGAAGGCCTGCAAGTGCGCCGCGCGGTGTTGGGTGATGCTCACGTCGATCGCAGTCTGAATGCGCTGACCGAGTTCAATTCGGAATTCCAGGAGATGATCACCCGTCATGCCTGGGGCGATATCTGGACCCGCCCGGGGCTGCCTCGGCATACCCGCAGCCTGATCACCATCGCCATGCTGATCGGGATGAACCGTGAGGCTGAGCTGAAACTGCATTTACGCGCGGCGGCCAATAACGGTGTGAGCCGTGGCGAGATCAAGGAAGTGATCATGCAGAGTGCGATCTATTGCGGGATACCGGCGGCGAATGCGACGTTTCATCTGGCGGAATCGGTTTGGGATGAACTGGGTGTCGAATCCCGGGAATGATGGTGTCTGAGCGGACGCCATCGCTGGCAAGCCAGCTCCCACAGTGTTCTGCGGTGTACACAAAACCTGTGGGAGCTGGCTTGCCAGCGATAGCGGTAGTCGCCGTAATGCATCACACCTTGGCGACAATGAATATCCGCTTGAACGGAAACAACGTATGCCCGTTTCCCTCCTGCGGATAATGCGCATGCACCCGCATCAGGTAGTGATAAATGAACCGCGCCTGTTCCGCACTATCAAGCGACTGCATCACCGGTCGTAGCGCCGAAACCTTCACCCAGTCATACACCGGCGACTTGCCGTCGATCACCTGCAGTTGTTCGGTTTCCCAGATGTCCAGCGACTCGGTCAGCGGCGCGAGCAGGCGGTAATAATCTTCCAGCGACAACAACGGTCGTGCCGCCATTCGCTGGCGCAGCTGCGCCGTACCCAAAGGTCTGCCGCCGACCCCGTCCTCGTTAAGCGTGTCGAGCATTAATCGATACCACGGCGCATCACGCCAGTCCGGCATGTGCGCGGCCAGACAGCCACCGGGATTCAGGTGGCCGAGCAGGCTCGGCAGCAATTTTTTGTGACCGTCGATGAAATGCAGCACAGCTGCGGCAAGCAACAGGTCGGCCGGTTGCTCGGGCTTCCAGTCGAGCAGGTCACATTGCGTCCATGACGCCTTGATCGGCAGACAGCGCGCTTCATCGAGCATTTGCGCCGAGCTGTCGATGCCGCGCAATTGCGCACGCGGCCAGCGCTTGGCCAACAGTTGCGTGGCAATGCCGGTGCCGCAGCCAAGGTCATAAATGCGTTTGGGGTTAGCCAGTTCGACACGATCGAGCAGTTCGTTGACCGGTTGTTGCCTGAGGCGGGAAAACTGCTGGTACGCCTTGGCGTCCCATTGGGTGTTGGGGAGCTGGGTGATCATGAGGTGGTCCTCCGGTGATCAACTGTGTCTTCCGATGACAGCCTGGCTCAAGTCCTGGGGGGACCAACATCAACAGATAGCGGAAGCGGGTAGGGTGTGGCGCCTGAGTCCTTCAGGTTTTCTCACTCTACTCAACGGCCAGCAAAGCGCCAGCGATCCTGACGGATGGCGTAGATCCCTTGTAGGAGTGAGCCTGCTCGCGATAGCGGTGGTTCAGCCACCATTGATGCTGACAGAACCACCGCTATCGCGAGCAGGCTCACTCCTACAGGGGAGATGGTGGTTACAAGAGGCTGATCGGGTAGCTGACGATCAGACGGTTTTCGTCGAATTCGTTGTTGCTGAAATCCCGACGCATGGTCGAGTTGCGCCATCTGAAGTTGAGGTCGCGCAAAGTGCCGCTCTGCACGGTGTAGCCCAGTTCCGATTCGCGGCCCCATTCCTTGCCGTCGGTGATGGTGCCGGTGTGTACGTTGTCGCCGCTGATATAGCGGTTCATCAGGGTCAGGCCGGGGATGCCGAGGGCGGCGAAGTTGTAGTCGTAGCGCACTTGCCAGGAACGTTCCTGAGCGTTGTCGTAACTGGCGTTGTAGCTGTCGTTGGCCAGCGTTCCGCCGCTGGTGCCATTGACCCGCATCCACGCGCTGTCGCCCGTCAGCTTCTGCAAGCCGACGTAGAAGGTGTTGCCGCCATATTTTGCCGAGAACAGGCCCGACCAGGTCTTGTTGTCCAGTTCGCCGGCACGGGCGCTGCCGTCATCCTTGCCGTAGAAAAAGCCGAGGTTGGCGCCGAGGGTCCAGTCGCCAAGAGGCTGGCTGTGGATCAGATTGACGTATTGCTGGCTGTAGATGTCCTTGAGTTCGGCGTTCCACAGACCGATCTGCGTGCGCTTGTCGTTGAACGCGTATTCGCCGCCCTGAAAGTTGAAACGGTCAGAGGTGAACGCGGCTTTGCCGAACATCGACATGTCGCTCATGCTGCTATCGTCACGCGGACTGTTGGCGCGGAACTGGCCACCGTAGAGGGTCAGGCCGTCGATTTCCTTTGACGTGATCTGGCCGCCACGGAAAGTTTGCGGCAGCGAGCGGCCGTCATCCGAACGCAGGATCGGCAGCACAGGCATCCACTCACCGACCTTGATTTCAGTCTGCGACAGCTTGGCCTTGAACGCGATGTTAGTTCGGCCAAAGTTGTCCGCCGGGCGCCCGTCGTGATCCAGCGGCAGCAGTTGCGTACCTCCGGTGCCTTTGCCGCCATCGAGCTTCACCGAATACAGGCCCAGCACGTCCATGCCGAAACCAACGGTGCCTTGGGTGAAACCGGATTTGACGTCGAGGATGAAGCTTTGTGTCCACTCTTCTGCCTTGCCCTGCGCTTTGCTCGGGTTGGTGAAGTTGCGATTGATGTAGAAGTTGCGCAGGTTAAGGTTGGCCTTGGCACCTTCAAAAAAGCCTGCTTCTTCGGCCGCGACGGGCAGGGCGACGCCGGCCAGTGCCAGGGCGATCAGACCGGGAAGTGCGTAAGGCGCAGTGGAGGTTGTCATGGGCTCGGGTCTCTCTTGTTTTTTTAAGGCGAACGGGTGCGCTGCCGCCGTTTTCGGGGCGCAGACATCTAAAAATGTTCAGGGGGGAAACGGCGGCAATCAGCCGGACGGGGCAGGGCGCGGGAGCATGATGTCGAACCTGTTGTTATTGGTTTTGTGGGACGAATGGTGCGGGGCGTAGATGTATGGATTCAATCGGTGAAAGCGGGTTTTGGGCGATTATCGAACGCAAGATGCAGTAGGTTTTTGTGTTGAATGACAGGGCCTCATCGCTGGCAGGCCAGTCCAGACAACACAACTTTCCCAAGGACAACAAAAAGCCCGCCAATTGGCGGGCTCCTTGTCATCACCGGATGATCAGAAAAACTTCATCTTCGGCGCTTCTTCTTTCAGCGGTTCGTTCTGCGCAGTCTGTGCGTTCCAGCCGCCACCCAGTGCCTTGTACAGGTTGACCGCACTGGCCAACTGCGCGAGGCGGTCGGTGATCAGCACCTGTTGGGCGCTGAACAACTGACGCTGGGCGTCGAGGAAGGTCAGGTTGCTGTCGACCCCGATGCGGTAACGACGCTCAGCCAGACGGTAGTAGTCCTGGTTGGCCGCGACGAAATCACGTTGCGCCTTCAACTGCTCGGTGTAGGTCTGGCGGGCAGCCAGGCCATCGGCGACTTCCTGGAAGCCGGTTTGAATGGCTTTCTCGTAGTTCGCCACACCGATGTCCTTCTGGATTTCGGCGGCGTCGAGGCTGGCGCGCAGGCTGCCGGCGTTGAAGATCGGCAGGTTGATCTGCGGCGAGAACAACCAGGTCCCCGAACCACCCTTGAACAGCCCGGACAGATCCGGGCTCAGCGAACCGGCGTTGGCCGTCAGGCTGATGCTCGGGAAGAACGCTGCACGTGCCGCGCCGATGTTGGCGTTGGCTGCTTTCAGGTTGTACTCGGCTTGCAGGATGTCCGGACGACGTTGTAGCAGGTCCGATGGCAGACCGGCCGGAACGTCACTGAGCAGATCATCCGACAGCGGTTTGGCCGCTTGCAGATTGGCCGGGATACCGGTGCCGAGCAGCAGGGTCAGGCCGTTTTCATCCTGAGCCACCTGACGGGTGTACTTGGCCAGTTGCGCCCGGGCGTTTTCCACCGAGGTACGTGACTGCGCCAGATCCAGGGCCGAAGCCACACCGACTTCGTTGCTGCGGGAAGTCAGCTTGTAGCTTTCTTCGAAGGCACCGAGGGTGTCCTGAGTCAGCTTCAGCAGTTCCTTGTCCGCCTGCCAGGTCAGATAGGCGTTGGCCACGTTGGCCACCAGGCTGATCTGGGTGCTGCGACGCGCTTCTTCAGTGGCGAAGTATTGTTGCAGCGCTTGTTCGCTCAGGCTGCGAACCCGACCGAACAGGTCGAGTTCGTAGGCGCTGATGCCGACGGTCGCGGAGTAGGAGCTGGTGATCGTTGAATCACCGGTCTGCGAAGCTCGTGCCGGCACCCGCTGGCGGCTGCCAGTGGCGTTCGCCGAAACGGCCGGGAACAGATCGGCACGCTGGATGCGGTATTGAGCCGCGTAGGCGTCGATGTTCAGCGCCGCGACACGCAGGTCGCGGTTGTTTTCCAGAGACACCTGGATCAGCTGTTGCAGGGCCGGATCATGGAAAAACTGCTTCCAGCCTTGTTCGGCAGCGGCTTGCGCCGGTGCCTGGGCCGGCGAGTACGCCGGGCCCTGCGGGTATTGGCCCGCGACCGGTGCTTCTGGCTGCTGATAGTCAGGTATCAGCGAGCAACCGCTCAGCACGAAGGCCGCGACTGCGATGGAGAGTAGCGACTTGCTCATTGGCCAGCCTCTTTAGGAGTTTCTTTAGCGTCGTCTTCCTGGTCGGTATTTTTGCGCTGACCGATGGACGAAACCGTGACGAAGAACAGTGGGACCCAGAAGATCGCCAGGATCGTGGCCGTGAGCATACCGCCAATCACGCCAGTACCGATCGCATGTTGACTGCCTGAACCGGCGCCGGTGGAGATCGCCAACGGTACAACACCGAGGACGAAGGCCAGCGAGGTCATGATGATCGGTCGCAGACGCATGCGGCAGGCTTCAATTGCGGCATCGCGCAGGCTGCGTCCTTGTTCATGCAGTTCCTTGGCGAATTCGACGATCAGAATGGCGTTTTTAGCCGCCAGACCGATAGTCGTCAACAGGCCCACCTGGAAGTACACGTCGTTGGACAGACCGCGCAGGCTGGTGGCCAGCAGCGCACCGATGATCCCCAGCGGTACCACGAGCATGACCGCGATCGGAATCGACCAGCTTTCATACAACGCCGCCAGACACAGGAACACCATCAGCAGCGACAGGGCGTACAGCGCTGGCGCTTGCGAGCCGGACAGACGTTCCTCGTAGGACAGACCGGTCCAGGAGATACCGACACCGGCCGGCAGCTTCTTGGCAATCGCTTCGACTTCGGCCATCGCATCACCGGTGGAGTAACCCGGCGCCGGAGAGCCAAGGATTTCCATCGCTTCAACGCCGTTGTAACGGGCCAGTTTCGGCGAACCGTAGATCCACTCGCCCTTGGCGAACGCGGAGAACGGCACCATGGTCCCGGTGCTGTTGCGCACGTACCACTTCTTCATGTCTTCAGGGCTCATGCGAGCACCGGCCTGACCTTGCACGTAAACCTTCTTCACCCGACCACGGTCGATGAAGTCGTTGACGTAGCTACTACCGAAGGAGATCGACAGCGTGCTGTTGATGTCGGAAATGCTTACGCCGAGGGCGCGGGCTTTCGCATCGTCGATTTCCAGGTGGTATTGCGGCTCGTCGTTCAGACCGTTCGGACGTACCTGGTAGAGCACCTTGCTCTGCGCAGCCATGCCGAGGAACTGGTTACGGGCTTCCATCAACTTGTCGTGACCGATACCGGCGCGGTCTTGCAGGAACACGTCGAAACCGGTGGCGTTACCCAATTCCAGTACCGCTGGCGGAGCAAAGGCAAACACCATTGCATCGCGGAAGGTGAAGAAGTGTTGCTGGGCACGCTGAGCGAGGGCAAACACGCTATTGCTGGCGTCACGCTCGCCCCACGGTTTGAGCATGATGAATGCCAGACCGGAGCTCTGACCACGACCGGCGAAGTTGAAGCCGTTCACGGTGAACACCGACGCTACCGCACCGGATTCTTTCTCCAGCAGGTAGGAACGCATTTCGTCGATCACGACTTGAGTACGTTCGGCACTGGAACCGGCAGGTGTCTGTACCTGAGCGAACAGTACGCCCTGGTCTTCTTCCGGCAGGAACGCGGTCGGAATGCGGGTGAACAGCCAGATCATGCCAACCACGATCAACAGGTACGCCAACAGATACGGCGCCTTGCGCTGCAACATGTTGCCGACACCACGCTCGTAGCTGCGAACGCCACGGTCGAAGTTGCGGTTGAACCAGCCGAAGAAACCTTTTTTCGGTGTGCCGTGCTCGCCTTTCGGAATCGCCTTGAGCATGGTGGCGCACAGTGCCGGGGTGAAGATCAGCGCGACCATTACCGACAGGGCCATGGCCGAAACGATGGTGATCGAGAACTGCTTGTAGATCACACCGGTAGAGCCGCTGAAGAACGCCATCGGCAGCAGTACCGCCGACAGAACCAGCGCGATACCGACCAGAGCGCCCTGGATCTGGCCCATGGACTTTTTGGTCGCTTCCTTCGGTGACAAGCCTTCTTCGCTCATCACCCGCTCGACGTTTTCCACCACAACGATGGCGTCGTCCACCAGCAAGCCGATGGCCAGCACCATACCGAACATGGTCAGGGTGTTGATGCTGAAACCGAACGCCGCGAGGATGCCGAACGTACCGAGCAACACCACCGGCACAGTCATCGTGGTGATGACGGTGGCGCGGAAGTTTTGCAGGAACAGGAACATCACCAGGAACACCAGCACGATCGCTTCGACCAGGGTTTCAACCACACCCTTGATCGATTCGGTCACCACTGGCGTGGTGTCGTACGGGAACACCACTTCCATGCCTTCCGGGAAGAACGGTTTGAGCTCGTCAATCGTCTTGCGCAAGGCTTTGGCGGTGTCGAGGGCGTTGGCGCCGTTGGCCAGTTTCACTGCCAGACCGGAAGACGGTTTGCCGTTGAACTGGGCCGAAATAGTGGAGTTTTCACCACCCAGACCGACATCGGCAACATCACCGACACGCACTTGCGAACCGTCCTGGTTGACCTTCAGCAGGATCGCCTTGAACTGCTCGGCAGTCTGCAGACGGGTCTTGCCGATGATCGTGGCGTTCAGTTGCTGGCCAGGCAGCGCCGGCAAGCCACCGAGTTGACCGGAAGACACCTGAACGTTCTGCGCCGAGATCGCGGTGCTGACGTCGGCCGGGGTCAGGTTGTACTTGTTCAACTTGGCCGGGTCGAGCCAGATACGCATCGCATACTGGGCACCGAAGACCTGGAAGTCACCGACACCGGCGGTCCGCGAGATCGGGTCCTGCATGTTCGACACGATGTAGTTGGACAGGTCGTCCTTGGTCATGCTGCCGTCACGCGATACCACGCCGATCACCAACAGGAAGTTTTTCACTGCCTTGGTGACACGGATACCTTGTTGCTGCACTTCCTGCGGCAACAGCGGGGTGGCCAGGTTCAGCTTGTTCTGAACCTGAACCTGCGCGGTGTCGGAGTTGGTGCCTTGCTCGAAGGTCGCGGTGATGGTCATGCTGCCGTCGGAGTTACTTTCCGAGGACACATAACGCAGGTTGTCGATACCGTTGAGCTGTTGCTCGATCACCTGAACCACGGTGTCCTGCACGGTTTGCGCCGAAGCGCCCGGGTAGGTCACGGAGATCGCAATGGCCGGTGGCGCAATGCTCGGGTACTGGTTGATCGGCAATTTCAGGATCGAGAGTGCCCCGACCAGCATGATCACCAGGGCAATTACCCAGGCGAAAATCGGACGGTCGATGAAGAATTTTGACATGGGTTACTCCCCTTTGCCGCCGGCGGCTTTATCAGCTGCCTGAGCGGGGGCCGGGTTCTTTGTCGCTACGTTGGTGGCTTCGGTCGGGTTCACCTGGACGCCCGGACGAACGTATTGCAGACCTTCGGTGATCAGACGATCGCCGGCTTTCAGGCCGTCTTCGATCAACCACTGGCTGCCGACAGTGCGGCTGGCCTTGAGCTGACGCAACTCGACCTTGTTGTCTGCGCCGACGACCAGAGCGGTCGGGGTGCCTTTTAGGTCGCGGGTCACGCCTTGCTGCGGTGCCAGAATGGCGGCGGCGTTGACACCGGCCTGTAACTGGGCGCGGACGAACATGCCTGGCAGCAGGGTGTGATCCGGGTTCGGGAACACTGCACGCAGGGTTACGGAACCGGTGGTCGGATCAACCGTCACTTCGGAGAATTCCAGCTTACCGTCGAGTTTGTACTGGCTGCCGTCTTCAAGGGTCAGCTTGACCGCTGCCGAGTTGTCGCCAGCCTTTTGCAGACGACCGCTTTCCAGCTCGCGGCGCAGCTCCAGCAGTTCGACCGAGGACTGCGTAACGTCAACGTAGATCGGGTCGAGTTGCTGGATCACTGCCATGGCGTCGGTCTGGCCATTGCTGACCAGCGCGCCTTCGGTAACCGAAGAGCGACCGATACGTCCGGAGATCGGCGCGTAAACCTTGGTGTAACGCACGTTGATCTGCGCAGTCTGCAACGAGGCTTCGGATTCCATACGGTTGGATACGGCAGTGTCGTATTCCTGACGGCTCACGGCCTGCTCATCGACCAGTTGCTTGTAGCGGTCGGAGATCGATTTGGTCGAACGCAGGTTGGCTTCGGCGCTTTTCAGGGTCGCTTCATAGACCGACGGATCGATCTGATACAGCTGCTGGCCGGCTTTGACGTCGCCGCCTTCCTTGAACAGACGCTTGAGAATGATGCCGTTGACCTGTGGTCGAACTTCGGCAATGCGGAACGCACTGGTGCGCCCCGGCAGTTCCGAGGTCAGGGTAAAGGCTTGTGGTTGCAGGGTGACAACGCCGACCTGAGGGGGCGGAGGGGCCGGTGCCGCTTCTTCCTTTTTGCATCCGCTGAGCAGCGATGCCAAGGCGACGGCAGTGACCAGAGCGGTAACAGCTGGCTTGAATTGCATGAAAATCCTCGGGTCAGGCGCGCACATTGCGCACAAGAAGTGTGGAAGGGTAAAAAAATCGGGCCGGGTGGATAAGTAGCTTGCTAAGGAATATACTTACGTTCATGGTTGTTTGTAAACACCTTGGCGTCGTACCCACCCTGTTACAAAAGTCGTCGCAAGGTTTGAAATTGTAGGCCGGGGAGTCGATTCGCGAGAGATCACCCCCATATTTATTCAGCGGATATTCAGCCATCCCTGAAACATCCTGTTTGAGGTTTTACTGCCATGGTCCGTCGCACCAAAGAGGAAGCTCAGGAAACCCGAAGCCAGATTCTGGAAGCTGCCGAGAAAGCCTTTTATGAAAGGGGTGTGGCCCGAACGACCCTGGCGGATATCGCGACCCTCGCCGGCGTTACGCGCGGTGCCATTTACTGGCACTTCAGCAACAAGGCCGATCTGGTGCAGGCCATGCTTGATTCGCTGCATGAGCCGCTGGATGAATTGGCCAAGGCCAGTGAAAGCGAGGACGAACTCGACCCGTTGGGCTGCATGCGCAAATTGCTGATTCATTTGTTTCATCAAGTTGCGCTGGACCCGAAGACCCGCCGCATCAACGAAATTCTGTTTCATAAGTGCGAGTTCACCGATGAAATGTGCGATTTGCGCCAGCAGCGCCGGGCGGCCAGTCTCGATTGCAATCTGCGTATCGGGCTGACCCTGCGTAATGCGGTGAATCGCGGCCAGTTGCCGGAAGATCTCGACACTGCCCGTGCGGCCATCAGCATTCATGCCTATATCGATGGCCTCCTGTATGGCTGGCTTCTGGCGCCGGACAGCTTTGAGCTACATGCCGAGGCCGAGCGTTGGGTCGATACAGGACTGGACATGCTGCGCTGGAGCCCCAGCCTGCGCAAATGAAACAAAATTCGCAGTCGGCACAGCTTATGTCAATTGGCCTGCCTTTATATAGGTTTGCGGCGCGCAGTTTATACATAGCGAGCTACGTATTTTGTAGGGATTTTGTGTCTTCCGTGTGAACGAATGTTAGCTACGCGACCATTGCAGACCCAATAAAAAGCCCCCGACTCTCACAAGTCGGGGGCTTTTGCGTTTCTGCGCTGTGGCTTACAGCGTCGGGTAGTCGATGTAGCCGACCGGACCTTTACCGTAGAACAACTCTGGACGAGCGTCGTTGAGCGGCGCATCAGCCTTCAAACGTGCCGGCAGATCCGGGTTGGCAATGAACGGCACGCCGAACGCGACAGCGTCAGCCTTGCCGCTGGCCAGCCACGCATTGGCGCTGTCCTTGGTGAAGCGTTCGTTGGCGATGTACGGGCCGCCGAAGGCTTCTTTCAGTTGTGGGCCGAGGCTGTCGGCGCCTTCTTTTTCACGGGAGCAGATGAAGGCGATGCTGCGTTTGCCCAGTTCACGTGCGACGTAGGTGAAAGTCTCGGCGAGGTTGTCGTCACCCATGTCATGCGAGTCGGCGCGAGGTGCCAGGTGCACACCGACGCGGCCGGCGCCCCAGACTTCGATGGCGGCATCGGTTACTTCGAGCAGCAGGCGCGCACGGTTTTCCAGCGAGCCACCGTAGTTGTCGGTGCGCTGGTTGGTGCTGCTTTGCAGGAACTGGTCGAGCAGGTAACCGTTGGCACCGTGGATTTCCACGCCGTCGAAACCGGCAGCCTTGGCGTTCTCGGCACCGGTGCGGTAAGCGTCGACGATGTCAGCGATTTCAGCGGTTTCCAGTGCGCGCGGCGTCGGGAAGTCGGCCAAAGGGCGAACCAGGCTGACGTGACCTTTCGGCTGCAGAGCGCTTGGTGCGACCGGGGTTTCGCCATTCAGGTACGACTCGTGGGAAATACGACCGACGTGCCACAGTTGCAGAACGATCTTGCCGCCAGCAGCGTGGACTGCCTTGGTCACGTTGCTCCAGCCACGAACCTGATCGTTGGACCAGATGCCCGGGGTGTCCGGGTAACCAACGCCCATCGGCGTTACCGAAGTGGCTTCGCTGAGGATCAGGCCAGCGGACGCGCGCTGTACGTAATATTCGGCCATCAGTGCGTTCGGCACGCGACCTTCGTCGGCGCGGCAGCGGGTCAGCGGCGCCATGATGATGCGGTTGGACAGCTCAAGGTCGCCCAGTTTGATCGGATCGAAAATTGTTGCCATGAGATACAACCCTCGTGAGGTAATTAATGAATCAACGGGTAGCAGTGGCCAGTTCGGCATTGCCGCTCTGACGGAAAGTGATCAGCGTGACCAGCAGGGCGAGCACCGCCAGTACAGCGGCCGCGAGTGGCACGCTGGTCAGGCCGAAGCCGTTGGCGATGACACTGCCGCCGACCCAGGCACCGAGGGCGTTGCCGACGTTGAACGCGCCGATGTTCAGGGTCGAAACCAGGTTCGGCGCCGCTTTGCCGAAGGTCACCACGTTGATTTGCAGTGCCGGTACGGCAGCGAACGACGCGGTGGCCCAGAGGAACAGGGTGATTTCAGTCGGGATCAGCGCGACGCTGGTCCAGCTCAACACGGTGGAAATCACCGCCATGGACACGAACACGCCGATCAGCGTGGCGCCGAGGCGTTTGTCCGCCAGTTTGCCGCCGATGATGTTGCCGACGGTCAGGCCCAGGCCGATCAACAGCAGGGTCCAGGTCACGCCTTTTGGCGAAACCCCGGTGACGTCGCCAAGCAGTGGCGCAACATAAGTGAAGAGCGTGAACATCGACGCGGCGAACAGCGCCGTCATGCTCAGCGACAACCAGATACCGGCGCCCTTGAGGGCGGCCAGTTCGGCGCGCATGTCGAGTTTTTCTTCGTCACGTTTGGCTGGCAGAAAGCGGATCAGACCGATCAGCGCAATCACCCCGATCACCGTCACGGCCCAGAAAGTCGAACGCCAGCCGGCTTCCTGACCCAGCGCCGTACCCAGCGGCACGCCGAGGACGTTGGCCAAAGTCAGACCGGTGAACATCAGTGCGACAGCCGAAGCGCGCTTGTTCGGCGCCACCAGACCTGCCGCAACCACCGAGCCGATACCGAAGAACGCACCGTGGCACAGCGCGGTCACGACACGGGCAAACATCAGCACGTTGTAGTCACTGGCAATCGCGCAGAGCAGGTTGCCGACAATAAAGATGCCCATCAACGCCACCAGTGCAGCCTTGCGCGGCAACCTGGCGGTGGCCAGTGCCATGAACGGCGCACCGATGGCCACGCCCAGCGCGTAACCGGTCACCAGCCAGCCGGCGCCGGGGATCGACACACCGAGATCGGCCGCCACATCGGGCAGCAGGCCCATGATGACGAACTCGGTGGTACCGATGGCGAAGGCGCTGAGGGCCAGAATGAGTAGCGAGAGGGGCATCGTTGATTCCTTGTGGGCTGGCTGACGTTAAGGGTCAGAGCTCTTTACTGAGGGTGCTGAGGAACGCTTGAATCACGTCCTCGTTACGTTTGAAAAAGTGCCATTGACCGGCCTTCTGGCTGCTGATCAGTCCCGCCCGTTGCAGGGTCGCCAAGTGTGCGGAAACGGTCGATTGCGACAGGCCGCAGCGCTGATCGATCTGTCCGGCACAGATGCCGTATTCGTGGTTGTGCAATTGTTCCGGGAACTGGGCTTTCGGGTCTTTCAGCCAGTTGAGGATGTCTCGCCGTACTGGGTGCGCCAGGGCTTTTATTATTTCGTCGAGGTCGAGGTTCATGGCAGGGGGCTCGGGTGTGTAAAACGCTATATCGCGATGAGGCGAACTTTAAATCGGTATTTCGCGATATACCAATATGATTTTGATCTGATGACCGTGTAAATCGGTATATCGGGTTATAACGATATGTGGAGTGCAACGATGAAGGCGCGCAGTGCTAAGCTGCGCCCATGAACTATCTCGCACATTTGCACCTCGGTGGCCAGCGCCCCGGTCAATTACTCGGAAGCCTGTATGGCGATTTCGTCAAAGGGCGGTTGCAAGGTCAGTTTGCGCCCGAGATCGAGGCGGCGATTCAACTGCACCGACGCATCGACGTGTTCACTGACCGTCATCCGCTGGTGCACGTCGCGCTCGGGCGGTTTACCGATACACGCCGGCGTTATGCCGGGATCGTTCTCGACGTGTTTTTTGATCATTGTCTGGCGCGGGACTGGCGGCTGTATGCCGAGGGGCCGCTGGAACAGTTCACCTCGGATGTGTATCGGGTGCTGTCCAGCGAGCGCGAGTTGCCCGAGCGTCTGGCGAAAATCGCCCCGCACATGGTCGCCAATGACTGGCTGGGCTCGTATCAGGAATTTGAGGTGCTGGACCAGGTGCTGCGCGGGATCTCCCGGCGCCTGAGCCGGCCTGAAGAACTGGCGGGGGCGATGCAGGAATTGCGGCGGTTGTATGAACCGCTCAGTGATGACTTTCGGCTGTTCTATCCGCAACTTCAGGATTTCGCCCAGTCCCCACCAACACTGTGAATCCCTGTGGGAGCTGGCTTGCCAGCGATGGCGTCAGCACATTCAACATTGGTGTCGGCTGGTCTACCGCTATCGCTGGCAAGCCAGCTCCCACAGGGGGCAAGGTGATTTCAGGATGTGTGTTTCAGGCGGCGATTGCCGGGCGCATTGGCGATTGACGGGTTTCCGGGATAGCCCCAAACAACGCCTTCTGCACCGCCTGCTGCGCGTCGAACGCCAGTGCCGCACGCTCCCGGCCTTCGCAGGCAATCGGCTTGAGCAGATGAATTTCCACATCCCCCCGATCATTGCTGAACAGGCGCATCAAGTGTGACAGCAGATCGTCATCACCAATGAACGGCGCCAAGGTGTCGATTTCACCCTCACGCAGATAACGGATCGCCACCGGTTGCAGATTCACCTCTGAATCAATCGCCGCCGACAGCAACCGTCCGTGAAAGGTACGCAGCGAGCGGCCATCAGTGGTGGTGCCTTCCGGGAACATCAGCAGCGGATGTGCGGTTTGCAGATGACGGGTCATCTGTTTGCGGATCAACTGGCTGTCACCCGAACCACGGCGGATAAACAGACTGCCAGCCTTCGCCGCCAACCAGCCGGCCACCGGCCAGGTGCGCACTTCGGCCTTGGACAGAAACGACAACGGCGTGAGCATGCCGAGCAGCGGAATGTCGGTCCACGACACATGGTTGCTGACCCACAGCATTGGCTGCTTCGGCAGCTCCCCGTGAACCGTCACGCGAAAGGGCAGGGCATTGCTCAAGCGCGCCATGAAAAACCGCGACCAACGCTGGCGGCGCTGCATCGAATGCGCCTGGCCCAAGCGTTCGAAAACCCCGAAGAGGCTGGCCATGCTCAACCCCAGCGCCACCACTATCAGCACTCGCGCAATTCGCGCGTACACCCGCAACCGGCTCATTACATTGCCGCCTTGAAGTGTTTGGCGTAACGCGGGCAGAGTTCGTCGCGCTTGAGCAGGATGAAAACGTCGGCAACCTGGAAGTCTTCGTCCCAGCACGGCTCGCCGCAGATCTTTGCGCCCAGACGCATGTAAGCCTTGAGCAGCGGCGGCATTTCGGCGATCACGTTTGACGGAATATCCAGCGACGGCAGCGGTTTTTTCGGTTCGGCGCGCAGGTGTTCGGTGCACAGATAACGTTCGCGCAGACGTTGCATGATCGCGTGTGCCTGCACGCCGCCATCCTGCATCGGAATGCTCGCGCAACCCATCAAGTAGCTGTAACCGCCCTGATTCAACACTTCGGCCAATTCGCCCCACAACACCGCGATGGTGCCGCCGTTGCGGTATGCCGGGTCAACGCAGGTGCGGCCGATTTCCAGAATCGGCCCTTGCAGATGCGCGAGGCCGTGCAGGCTGAACTCTTCTTCGCTGTAGAACTTGCCGAGGCTGCTGGCGGCGGTGTGATCGAGCAGGCGAGTGGTCGCCACCAAGCGTCCGGTGTTCAAGTCACGCACGCCGATGTGGCTGCAGTGAACATCATAATCATCCATGTCCAGACCCAGTTCCGCGCCCTTCAGCTTGGCGTTGAACTCGCCGCTGAACACGTTGAAGCGCAAAGCCTGGGCTTGCTGCAAGGCCTCGGCACCGATCAGGCGTTCGGCTTGCAGGCGGCGTTCATTGCCGGTGTCGCTGATGCGGGCGATCTGAGTCATTTGAATCTCCGTACGGGCCTTTAACCCGTCGTGGGTTGCAGCCGATCGACTTTCTTTATGCCGCTGTGTTGTGCAAAGTCAGGCTATGTAGCCCCGGTGTCATCGCCATGAAAGTTTGGTGATGCTTATATGACAGCCCACAAGGAGCCTCTTATGTCCTGGCCAACCCTGCTCGAAAGCCGTGAGCGATTGCCCGCCGTTGCTGATCTGGCGGAGGGATTTGCCACGCTGCTGCATCAACTGGGCAGCGTTACGCCGTTCGAATTGGCGGTGGCAGGGGGGCGGCGAATGGCGACCCCGGGGTTGGCGTTTCTGGTGGGTTATCAAGCGGCGTTGCGCATGCTGTGGCCGAGTGCGCCGCTGAGTCTCGGCGCGTTATGTGCGACCGAACAGCGCAGCTTGCGCCCGGCAGACATGCAGACCCGGCTCACGGATTTGCGCTTGAGTGGACGCAAGGATTTCGTCACCGCTGGCGATGCGGCGGACTGGCTACTGATCGCGGCGCGCAGTGAGGCGCCCGGCGAAACGCCGCGCCTGAGTTTGGCGGTGGTCTATCCCGGCGAACCCGGCGTGCGTGTGGAGAAACTGCCGGCGTTGCCGTTGATGCCGGATGTCAGTCACGGTCGGCTATACCTCGACGACGCGCAGTGCGAACTGCTCGCGGGCGACGGTTGGGATGCCTATGTGAAGCCGTTTCGCAGTCTGGAAGATTTGTATGTGCTGAGCGCAATGACTGCGTGGTTGTACGGCGTCGCTCAGGACAGCGACTGGTCACAGGCCCTGCAATTGCGCTTGCTGGCGTTGCTCGCCGGGTGCGCGGAGGTCAGTCGGCAGGCGCCGAACAATCCGGCGGGGCATGTGTTGTTGGGCGGGTTGTTTGCGCAGTTTGACGGGCTCAAGCCTGAAGTCGATCAAGCCTTGGCCGCAGGCAATCCCGAGTGGGGTGCGATGTGGCAGCGTGACCAGGCCGTCATGCAAATGGCCGCAGGCGCCAGAGCCAAGCGCCTGGCCAAGGCTTTGCACAATCCCCTGTAGGAGCTGCGGCACGCTGCGATCTTTTGATCTTGATTTAAAGCAGAATCAAAAGATCGCAGCGTGCCGCAGCTCCTACAGGGATTGTCATTTTTTCTGGCTATTCTGGGCTTATCTGAATGTCGAGCCTTCAACATGTTCAAAGGCCTGCCCCTGTTTCTGCTGTTGATCAGCCTTACGGCCCATGCCGAGCAGTGGCCCGCCGAACAATGGCCGACCGGCCCGCAGATCAACGGGCCCGCCGTCCAATCGTTGGAGTCTTACGCCTTCCCACTTCGCGACGACAGCACCCGCCAAGGCATCCGCACTGACGCGTTATTGATCATCCGCGACGGCCAACTCATCTACGAACACTACGCCGGCCCGACCACGGCTCAAACGCCGCACCTGACCTGGTCGATCAGCAAAAGTCTGATGGCCACGGTGTTTGGCGTTGCCTATGGCGAAGGCCTGTTCAAACTGGATGATCCAGCGCAGAAGTTTTACCCGGCGCTAGAAAAACATCCGGCCATCACCATCGCCGATCTGCTGCACTGGGCCTCGGGGCTGGACTGGCAGGAAGACTACGAATACGCCCCGCTGAAATCCTCGGTGGTGGCGATGCTCTACACCCGTGGTCATCGCGACATGGCAGCGTTCACCGCCGATCACCCGGCCTACGCCGCGCCCGGGCAAGCCTTTCGATATTCCAGTGGCGACAGCAATCTGCTGGCGGCGGCGCTGAAGACTATCGTTGGCCCGCAGCGCTATCCGGACTATCCGTGGACCGCGCTGTTCGAGCCTTTAGGCATCCGTCATGCCGTGTGGGAAACCGACGCCAGCGGCACATTCGTCGCCTCATCCTATGCCTATCTCACGGCAAGGGATCTGGCGCGAGTCGGGCTGTTGATGGTGCGCGACGGACGCTGGGGCGAGCGGCAATTGCTGCCCAAGGATTGGCTCGCGTTCAATCGCACACCCTTCGCCGGTTACAAGGCCCATCAGGACGAAGCCGTGCCGGGCGGCCAGTGGTGGCTCAATCGCCCGGCGGACGGTGCCGCTTCACCCTGGCCGGATGCACCGCCCGACACCTTTGCTGCCCTCGGTCATTGGGGGCAGGCCTTGTACGTGATCCCCAGCGAAAAACTGGTGATCGTGCGCTATGGCGATGATCGTGATGGCAGCTACCGTCACAACGAACTGCTCAAGCGCGTGCTTGCGGCGGTGCGGCCATGAAGTTGCTCAAACGAATTTTGCTGGTGCTGCTGATCGTGCTGCTCGGCTGGATCTGGCTCGAACGCGAAAACTTGTGGGCCTTCCCGGACATCATCAGCGCTTACACGGCGAAGGAATATTGTTCGTGCCGTTATGTGATGAACAACGACGCCGAATACTGTCGCGGCTACGTGAAACAGTGGCTGCCGACCAGCGCGTTTAATGATGACCCGGTGAGCAAGACCATCACCGTCAGCGGCATGGGCCGCAGCAACAGCGCGCAATGGCAGAGCGAACGCCAAGGCTGCCGCCTCAATCCCTGATGTGCACAAATGCCCCCTGTGAGAGGGCAGGCAGTGATCTTTTGCTCTTGAGGTTTGCAATAACCCGGCAGGCAGTTAAGGTTCGTGCAGGTTTATCGGCCCCACGGGTTTTCAATGTTCAACCGTTCCCTCCATAAAATCCTCGCCAGCGTCTTGCTGACTGCCGCCGCATTGCCGGCTCAGGCCAACTGGTATCTGGACGGCGAGTCGTCGCGGCTGTCGTTCGTCAGTACCAAAAACGCCAATGTTTCCGAAGTACAGCGCTTTCTGGTACTGCACGGCAAAGTCGATCCCGATGGCAAGGCCGAAGTCGAAGTCGAACTGGATTCGATCAACAGCGGCATTCCGCTGCGTGACGAGCGTATGCGCAAGGAGCTGTTCCAGATCGAGCAATTCCCGGACGCGACCATCACCACGCAAATCGATCTGCGCCCGATCAATGATCTGGCCCCCGGCGCACAGCTGGAATTACGCCTGCCGCTGACCGTCAACCTGCACGGCAAGCAACACCAATACCCGGCTGAACTGCTCGCAACGCGTCTGGATGATCGACGCTTTCAAGTGGTGACGCTGGAACCGCTGGTGATCAACGCCGAGGATTTTGATCTGGCGCCGGGCCTCGAAAGCCTGCGCAAATTGGCCGGCCTGTCGGCCATCAGTCTGTCGGTACCGGTGGGTGCGGTGCTGATTTTCACGGCGCGCTGACATGCGCGGCGCGGTGTTCCCGTGGCGTGACGGCAACCGTTTCGAGTTGCTGATCGACGGCCCGCAATTCTTTCCGCGAATGCTTGAGCACATCGCTAAAGCCAAGGAACAGATCGAACTGGAGTTGTATCTGGTCGAGGCCGGCGCCTGTGCCGAAGCGATGGTTCAGGCGCTGGTGCAAGCCGCCGAACGTGGCGTACGCGTGCGCTGCCTGTTCGACGATTTCGGCAGCCTCGCATTCACCCTGAACCTACGCCATCGGCTGATCCACGCCGGGGTCGAGTTGCGTTTCTACAATCGCCTGAACTGGCGGCGCTGGGTGCGCAACTTCTACCGTGATCATCGCAAGTTGTTGCTGGTCGATCAGTGCCTGGCAGTCGTCGGTGGCACTGGCGTTACTGACGAATTCTGGACTCCGGGCCACGACACCAGCGAATGGCACGAAGTGATGGTCGAGATCAGCGGCCCGTTGGTGATCGACTGGCAATTGCTGTTCGACCGCCAGTGGATCGCCAACCGCTATCGCCGTGCCTGGCGACCGGCCGCGCATTTCGGGCTGCCGCGTTTGCCACGGGTGCCGGAAAAGGGCGAGGGCATGGGCCGTGTGGCGTATGCCGACGCCCGTCAGCACCGCGACATTCTGCAATCGCTGTTCCGCGCATTGAACAGTGGGCAGAAACGCATCTGGATGGCCACGCCGTATTTCCTGCCGACCTGGAAGATCCGCCGTTCCCTGCGCAAAGCCGCCGCCCGTGGTGTTGACGTGCGGTTGCTGTTGACCGGGCCGCGCACTGATCACCCGTCGGTGCGCTACGCCGGGCACCGTTATTACCCGCGCCTGCTCAAGGCTGGCGTAAAAATCTTTGAATATCAGCCGTGTTTCCTGCACCTGAAAATGGTCTTGGTGGACGAATGGGTGAGCATCGGTTCATGCAACTTCGATCACTGGAATCTGCGCTTCAATCTTGAGGCCAATCTGGAGGCGCTTGATCCGCAATTGACGGCGGCGGTGGCGGGGAGTTTCGAGCGGGACTTCGAGCTGAGTCAGCAGGTCAGTCTGGAGGAGTGGCAGCGGCGGCCGTTGTGGCGGCGGGTGAAACAGAGGATTTGGGGCTGGGTGGATCGGGTGGTGGTCAACATCCTCGATAGACGCGGCTAGTCGCCCCACCCAAAAACACTGTAGGAGTGAGCCTGCTCGCGATAGCGGTGCGTCAGTCAGCATTGATTTGGCTGAATGACCGCTATCGCGAGCAGGCTCACTCCTACAGGGGGTTACAGCAGTTCGAAGCTCTGCTGCGTCACGTCCTGCGAATCCAGGCCGATCTGCACGTTGAACTTGCCTGGCTCTGCCGCGTATTTGAGCTGGGCGTTGAAGAACTTCAGGTCATCCTCGGTGATGGTGAAGTGCACGACTTTCTGTTCGCCGACCTTGAGCATGATCTTCTGGAAGTTCTTCAGTTCCTTGACCGGGCGAATCATCGAGCCGGTGACGTCCTGGATGTACAACTGCACCACGGTTTCGCCGTCACGTTTGCCGGTGTTCTTCACCATGACACTGGCGTCGAGCTTGCCGGTGGTGTTCAGCGTGGTCGACGACAGTGCCATATCGCTCAGGCTGAAGTCGGTGTAGCTCAGGCCATAACCGAACGGGAACAGCGGGCCGGTGGTGTCATCGAAATACTGCGAGGTGTAGTTGCCCGGTTTGCCCGGCGTGAACGGCCGGCCAATGCTCAGGTGGTTGTAGTAGGTCGGAATCTGGCCCACGGAGCGCGGGAAAGTCACCGGCAGTTTGCCCGATGGGTTGTAGTCGCCGAACAGCACGTCGGCGATGGCGTTGCCACCTTCGGTGCCGCTGAACCAGGTTTCCAGAATCGCGTCAGCCGAGTCTTTCTCTTCAAGAATCGTCAGCGGACGGCCGTTCATCAAGACCAGCACCAACGGCTTGCCGGTGGCTTTCAGCGCACGGATCAGCGCACGCTGGTTTTCCGGGATATTCAGGTCGGTACGGCTCGACGACTCGTGGGACATGCCACGGGATTCACCGACGGCAGCCACGACGATGTCGGCATCCTTGGCGGCTTTCACCGCTTCGTCGATCAGCACGTTGGCCGGGCGCGGATCATCAACCACTTCCGGCGCATCGAAGTTGAGGAAGTTCAGGTAGTCGAGAACTTTCTTGTCGCTGGTGATGTTGGCGCCACGGGCGTAGATCAGGTTCGATTTGTCGCCGATAACGTTGCTCATGCCGTCGAACAGGGTCACCGACTGCGCTGGCTTACCAGCCGCCGCCCAACTACCCATCATGTCGATTGGCGCCTTGGCCAGCGGGCCGACCAGCGCGATTTTCGCGGTTTTCTTCAGCGGCAGGGTTTCGTTCTGATTCTTCAGCAACACCTGGCTGCGACGGGCAACGTCACGGGCTTCGGCGCGGTGCAATCGGCTGTCGGCGTAAGTGTCGACCGGATCATCTTCAGCCTTGCCGATACGCAGGTACGGGTCTTTGAACAGGCCCATGTCGTACTTGGCGGCGAGCACTTCGCGCACGGCGTTATCGATGTCTTTCTGTTCGATCTCGCCGGACTTCAGCAGCCCCGGCAGCTCTTTGCCGTACAGGGTGTCGTTCATGCTCATGTCGATGCCGGCCTTGATCGCCAGCTTCGCCGCTTCACGCCCGTCGCGGGCCACGCCGTGCTTGATCAGTTCGAAGATCGCGCCGTGGTCGCTGACCGCCAGGCCTTTGAAGCCCCAGACCTTGCGCAGCAGATCGTTCATCAGCCAGGTTTTGGAGGTGGCCGGAATGCCGTTGATCGAGTTCAGCGCGACCATCACGCCACCGGCGCCGGCATCAATCGCGGCGCGGTACGGTGGCAGGTAGTCCTGGTACATCTTCACCGGGCTCATGTCGACGACGTTGTAGTCGCGACCGCCCTCGACTGCGCCGTACAGGGCGAAGTGTTTGACGCTGGCCATGATGCTGTCGGCGGCGCTCGGCGTGGCGCCCTGATAGGCACGAACCATCACGCCGGCAATGCGCGAAGTCAGGTAGGTGTCTTCACCGAAACCTTCGGAGCTGCGGCCCCAGCGCGGGTCGCGGGAGATATCGACCATTGGCGCGAAGGTGATGTCGAGGCTGTCGGCGGCGGCTTCTTTGGCAGCGACGCGCCCGGACTTGCCGATGGCGTCCATATCCCAGCTCGACGCCAGGGCCAGCGGAATCGGGAAAATCGTACGGTGACCGTGGATCACGTCGTACGCGAAAAACATCGGGATCTTCAGCCGGCTGCGCATCGCTGCGTCCTGCATCGGACGGTTTTCCGGGCGGGTGATCGAGTTGAACGTGCCGCCGATATTGCCGGCAGCGATCTCTTTGCGGATCAGCTCGCGGGGCATTTCCGGGCCGATGCTGATCAGGCGCAACTGGCCGATCTTTTCGTCGAGGGTCATTTGCTTCATCAGGTTACTGATGAAAGCGTCCTTGTTTTCCAGGGGTGCCGGGGTCGTGGCGGCCAATACTTGATGACTGGCCAGGCTGACGAACAGACCCAGCAAACACAGCTTCTTCATGAATGTTTTTCTCAAGGGCACAAACGGTAATGAAATACCGGCCAGCCAAAAGTTAGGGAGCGTCTATTGTTGTTCGGGTGCTGATTCAAAAATCAAAGCCGAATAAACACCGCCAATGGTTGACGGCATCATCGCGCAGGGCCTCTTTTTAGCCCATTGGCCCGTTGCAATCCAGTGGCGCGGGCGATTATGCCCCAAGAGCCGCTATAGGATGTTTCGCGGTCGGTTTTTTCATGAAATGTGTCAGGGAGCATCAGTCTGATGAATGTAAGTCCAACCTACCGCTCGCGTTTGCAGGTCGCCACGCTGCTGGTGCTGGCCACGCTGTTGACCGCTTGCGGCATCAACAATATCCCGACCCTCGACGAACAGGCCAAAGCGGCCTGGGGCCAGGTGGAAAACCAGTATCAGCGCCGCGCCGACCTGATCCCCAATCTGGTGGAAACCGTCCGTGGTTACGCCAAGCATGAAGAGGAAACCCTGACCGCCGTGGTTGAAGCGCGGGCCAAGGCGACGTCAATTCAGGTCGATGCCAGCACCCTCGACAACCCGGAAAAACTCAAACAGTTCCAGCAGGCGCAGGATCAACTGAGCGGTGCGCTCAGCCGCTTGATGGTGGTGTCCGAGCGTTATCCGGACTTGAAGGCCAACCAGAACTTCCTGGCCTTGCAGTCGCAACTTGAAGGCACAGAAAACCGGATCGCCGTGGCCCGTCGCGATTTCATTCTGGCGGTGCAGAAATACAACACCGAGATCCGCACGTTTCCCGGTCGTTTGTGGCATTCGGTGATGTACAGCGATCTGCCGATCCGCGAGACCTTCGAAGCCACCACCCCCGGCGCGGAAAAGGCCCCGGAAGTGAAGTTCTGAAATCAGACAAATACTCTGTAAGAGCTGCGGCACGCTGCGATCTTTTGATCCTGATCTTCAAATACAAGGCCAAAAGATCGCAGCGTGCCGCAGCTCCTACAGGGACGGTGGGGTTCGGGAGAAAGTGTTCATGCGTGTGTTGAAAATGGGCCTGGTGTTGATGCTCTGGCTGTTCGCCGTCAGCGCCCGGGCCGAGTTGACGTTCCCGGCGCTGAGCGGGCGAGTGGTGGACGAGGCGCAGATGATCGAGCCCTCGGTGCGCGCGCAATTGAGCCAGCAGTTGCAGGCGCATGAACAGGCGACCGGCGAGCAATTGGTGGTGGTCACGCTGCCTGATCTGCAAGGCACCACGATCGAGGATTACGGCGTTCAACTCGGTCGCCACTGGGGCATCGGGCAAAAGGACAAGAACAACGGGGCGCTGCTGATCGTCGCCCGCGATGAGCGCAAATTGCGCATTGAAGTCGGCTATGGCCTGGAAGATCGCCTGACCGATGCGCAGACTTCAGTGATCATCCATCAGGTCATCACTCCCGCATTCAAGACCGGCAATTTCAGCAAGGGCATCAGTGACGGCGTTGCTGCGATGCTGGTGGTGCTGGGCGGCAATCCACTGGACGAACCGTCGACGGTGTATCAGTCAAACGGTGATCCGGCGGATGATTTCATCTCGCGGCATCCGTTGCTGTTCGTGTTTCTGGTGATGTTGTTCATCCTGACGGTGTTTGTCTGCCAGATGCTCGGTATCCTTCCCGCCGGTCGGGGCGGCTCCGGGGGAGGGGGCGGCTTTGGCGGTGGTGGATTTGGCGGCGGCGGTGGAGGCGGGGGCTTCAGCGGCGGCGGGGGCAGTTTCGGCGGCGGTGGTTCGTCCGGCGGCTGGTGACGACACAACAATAATGATCAGGCACTTTTCAACATGGCATTACTGACAGAACACGAACAACGCAAAGTCGCCGAGGCGATTGCCCGGGTCGAGCGTGAAACAGACGCTGAAATTGTCACGGTTCTGGCCGCCCGCGCCGACGATTACGCGTACATCCCGCTGTTATGGGCCAGCCTGCTGGCGCTGGTGATACCGGGCGTCGTGCATTACCTGACAGGCTGGCTGACCATGCACAGTTTGCTGGTGGTGCAGTGGGTCAGTTTCGTCGTGCTGTGCCTGGTGTTTCGTTTGCCCAAGGTCACCACGCACCTGATCCCGCGCCATGTGCGGCACTGGCGTGCGTCGAATCTGGCGCGGCGGCAGTTTCTCGAGCAGAACCTGCATCACACGGTGGGCAGCACCGGGATGCTGATTTTTGTCTGCGAGGCCGAGCGGTACGTGGAAATTCTGGTGGATGAAGGGATTTCCAAACGGCTGGATAACAAGACCTGGGATTCGATAGTCGCGGTATTTACCGAGCAGGTTCGTCAGGGGCGCACGCTTGAAGGGTTCGTCACCTGTATCGAGGCGTGCGGTGAATTGCTCAAGGTGCATGTGCCGGTGACGCAGGTGAGGAACGAGTTGCCGAACCGCTTGATTGTGTTGGGGTAGATCTTTTGATTTTTGCCATTGGGTAAATAAGAGCGTGTCCCCAACCCCCATCCCCCCTAAAATATCCGCCATTCCCGATTTGCTCCGCCCGAGGCTGTTTTTCCATGTCCGTCACCGCCCCATCCGCGCCACATGCCAAACCTGCGCCGGATCATCACGCGCAGTTCATCGAGCTGCTGCAAACCAGCCTCGATCAGAATGATTTCATCAAACTGGTACTGGCCAAGTACGTCGGTGACGAAGCCGAACTGCAGCGGATCATCATCAAACCGGTGACGGTCAAGGCGCAGCCGAATCTGTCCTTCGTCTATCGCTACAAGACCCGCGACATTACCAAGAACCTGCCACTGGCCGAAGGTGTTGCAGCGGTTGCCGAACTGTTGCCTGCCGCGTTCAAAAATGCGCACTTGTTGACAGTGACTGACGAAGCACAGCTCGAATACAGCAAAAAGGGCAAGAGTTCGCTGTTCAAGAGCAAACCTCAGCAATTGCGCGAAGTGCCGTCCGCCGAGCACAACCGCGAGAAGAACCGCTTTCTCGAGCTGAGCCGACCGTTCCTCAAGGATCTGGGCGTGACCAATGCCCAGCAGGACTTGATCCCTGCAATGTCGCGCAAGTGGAAGCAGATCAACAAGTTCATCGAAGTGTTCAGTCATGCACTGACTTCGTCACCGCTGGCGCTGGACAAACCGGTGCGGGTGGCGGATTTCGGTTCGGGGAAGGGCTATCTGACGTTCGCCATTCACGATTATCTGCGTAACACCTTGAAGGCCGAGGGCGAAGTCACCGGCGTCGAATTGCGCGAAGAAATGGTCAACCTGTGCAACGCCGCAGCGGTGAAGCTTGAACATCCGGGGCTGGTGTTCAAATGTGGTGACGTGCGCAGTGTGGCGCCGAGCGAACTGGACGTGATGATCGCCCTGCATGCCTGCGACATCGCTACCGATTACGCGATCCATACCGGCATCCGTTCGGGCGCGTCGATCATCATGTGCTCGCCGTGCTGCCATAAACAGATTCGCCTGCAAATCCAGAGCCCGGCGCTGCTCAAGCCGATGCTGCAATACGGTTTGCACCTCGGTCAGCAGGCGGAAATGGTCACTGACAGCCTGCGTGCGTTGTTCCTCGAAGCCTGCGGTTACGAGACCAAGGTGTTTGAGTTCATCTCGCTGGACCACACCAACAAGAACAAGATGATCCTCGCGGTGAAACGCGCCGAACCGGTGGACCCGGCTCAGCTGTTGGTGAAGATTCAGGAGTTGAAAGACTTCTACAACATCAGCGAACACTGCCTGGAAACCCTGCTGCGCGCTGACGGTTACCTGAACTGACCCCATTCATGCAGGAGCTGCGGCACGCTGCGATCTTTTGATCTTGAAAACAAAGTCAAAAGATCGCAGCGTGCCGCAGCTCCCACAGGGTCACGCAGTGGCGGGTTGGGCCGGGCGGATGGCGGTTTTACGGCCGAGGATGACTGTCGCGATCACGCCGCAGGCAAACACCCAGGTGATCGGCTCGACATGTTCACCGAAGAACAGCGCCGAAAACGCGATGGTGAAGAAGATCTGCAACAACTGGATCTGACTGACCCGGGCAATGCCGCCCATCGCCAGACCGGCGTACCAGGCAAAGAAACCGAGAAACTGCGAGAACAGCGCGACGTAGCCGAAGGCCCACCAGGTCTTGGCTGACACCGCGCCCTGATGTTGCAGCGCCAGATACAACACCGGGCCGATCAGCAGCGGCGTCGACAGCACCAGCGCCCAGCAGATCACCTGCCAGCCGCCCATCTCCTTGGCCAATCGGCCACCCTCGGCATAACCCAGACCACCGACGGCAATCGCCCCGAGCATCAACAAATCGCCAGCCTGAATGCTGCCCGCCCCGGTATACAGCGCATAACCCAGCACCAGCGCACTGCCCAACGCGGCACAGGCCCAGAACGCTTTTGACGGTCGCTCATGGGACAGCCACGCCGCATACAACGCCACGCACAGTGGCTGTAAACCGTTGACCAGCGCGCCGTGGGACGCCGGCAAGGTTTGCATGGCCCACGCCGACAGCACCGGAAAACCGAGAATCACTCCGGCAATTACCATGCTCAAACCTTTGATTTGCGCCCAGGTCGGCCATTTCTCGCGATGCCAGAGCAACAGCAACGCCGCCGGAATTGCCGCGAACAATGCGCGGCCCAAGCCGTTAAGCAGAGGATGGAGTTCCTGCACCACGATGCGGGTGAAGGGCAGGGTCAGGCTGAAAATCACAACCCCGAGCAGGCCGAGGGCCATGCCGGTGTTTTCGCGGGAGGACATGATGGCGAACCAGAATTGAGGGTGGCAGATACGTGCCCTATCTAGCCACAGACCTTAACTTTCCGCGCTTACAGCTGGGCAGAAAGTTATCCATACAGTTATTCACAATCCTGTAGGAGCTGCGGCACGCTGCGATCGTTTGATCTTGTTTTCAAAAAACTGAAAGTCAAAAGATCGCAGCGTGCCGCAGCTCCTACAGGGGCGGCGTAGTAGTCGGTTATTACCTCGCAGGGCGGATAAGGTCTACCTTGAATACTCCTGCCGTTCCCTTCCAGAGGAGTCCTCCCCATGGCTGCGAAAAAGATCCTGATGCTGGTCGGCGATTACGTCGAAGATTACGAAGTGATGGTGCCGTTTCAGGCGCTGCAAATGGTTGGTCATACCGTCCACGCAGTCTGCCCGGACAAAGCTGCTGGCAGCACCGTACGCACAGCGATTCATGACTTCGAAGGCGATCAGACTTACAGCGAAAAACCCGGTCACCTGTTCGCCCTCAACTTTGACTTCGCCAAGGTCAATGCGGCTGACTACGACGCGTTGCTGGTGCCCGGCGGTCGTGCGCCGGAATACCTGCGCCTGAATGAAAAAGTGCTGGAATTGGTGCGAGCCTTCGACCAGGCCGGCAAACCGATTGCAGCGGTGTGCCACGGTGCGCAACTGCTGGCGGCAGCGGGGATTCTCGAAGGACGTGAATGCAGCGCCTATCCGGCCTGCGCCCCGGAAGTCCGTCTGGCGGGCGGCACGTACATCGATATTCCAGTGACCGATGGCCACGTTCAAGGCAATCTGGCGACAGCTCCGGCATGGCCGGCGCATCCAAACTGGCTGGCCGGGTTCCTCGGTCTGCTCGGCACCAAAATCACCCTGTAACGAGGATTCGCCCATGTGCGAGCTCTACGTCAAGGCCGACCCGATTCTCTACGAATCACGCTCTCGTTCGTTGCGCATCTGCGGCGTGGTGACGACGGTGCGCCTGGAGAATCAGTTCTGGGACATCCTCAGCGAGATTGCCGAAGTCGATGGCATGACCACCAATCAGTTGATCACCAAGCTGTATGAAGAGGTGATGGATTATCGCGGGGAGGTGGTGAATTTTGCGTCGTTCTTGCGGGTGAGCTGTACGCGATATCTGTCGCAGCGCCGGGTGAGTGCGCGGGAATTGTCGGTGGTGCGGGCGGTGGTGAAATAGCCCAAACAGGGTTGACTCAATCGCTGGCAGGCCAGCTCCCACAAGGTTTTGTGATGAGGCTCAGAGAGTGAGCACACTACAGATCCTTGTGGGAGCTGGCTTGCCAGCTATGGGGTCAGTAAAGGCGACAGATATTCTGGACTGGTCTTTACTCTCAGGCGCGAAACCTTTCAATTGCCAGGGAGAACGAGCATGTCCGGATGGTATGAGTTGAGCAAAAGCAGCAACGGTCAGTTCAGGTTTGTGCTGAAGGCGGCGAATGCCGAAACCATTCTGACCAGCGAGTTGTACACCACCCGCGACGCCGCCGAAAACGGTATCGCCTCGGTGCAGGTCAACAGTCCGCTGGAGGAGCGCTACGAGAGAAAGACCACCAAGGACGGGCATCCATACTTCAATCTCAAGGCTGCCAATCATCAGATCATCGGCGGCAGTGAATCCTACTCGTCCGACGCCGCTTGCGATAAAGGCATCGCCAGCGTCAAGGCCAACGGGCCGACGAAATCGATCAAGGACAAGACCCTTCCGGTCCTTTGAATACGCCTCTCAAATCCACTACAAATCCCTGTGGGAGCTAGCCTGCTGGCGATAGCGGTATATCAGTCAACATTAACTGTTGAATGTTATTTCCTCATCGCTGGCAGGCCAGCTCCCACAATTGTTGTGTGTTGCCTTGAAGATCAGCGCAGGGTTTTGAGGATCGTTTGCAGTTGAGTCTGGCCAGTCTCGCTCAGCGGGAACACCGGCAAGCGCGGATCACCCACCTCCAGCCCGGTTTGACGCAAACCAGCCTTGATCGTCGCCGGCAGTCCACCCTTGAGGATGAAGTCCAGCAACGGCAACTGGCGATAGAACAGCTCTCGCGCCTTGGCCAGATCGCCTGCCAACGTCGCCGCGTACAGATCCAGATTGAGTTGCGGAATCAGGTTCGGCGCTGCCGTGCACCAGCCTTTCGCCCCGGCGGCGAAGGCTTCCAGTGCCAGCGGATTGCAGCCGTTGTAGAACGGCACCTGACCTTCACCGAGCAATTGCAGCTTGTGCATGCGCTGAATATCGCCAGTGCTCTCCTTGACCATGGTCACGTTTTCTACGGCATTGAAAATGCGCAGAATCAGCTCGACCGACATGTCGGTGCCGCTGGTGGCCGGGTTGTTGTAGAGCATGATCGGCACGCCGATGCTCTCGCCGATTGCCCGGTAATGGGCGAGGATTTCCGCTTCGGTCAGCTTCCAGTAAGACGCCGGCAAGACCATCACCACATCGGCGCCGTGGCTTTCGGCAAAGCGTGCGCGGCGTACCGCTTTGGCGGTGGTCAGGTCGGAGACGCTGACAATGGTCGGCACACGTTTGGCCACGTGCTTGATGCTGAAGTCTGCAACCTGATCCCACTCCGAATCGCTCAGGTAGGCGCCTTCGCCGGTGCTGCCGAGCGGGGCGATGGCGTGGACGCCGCCGTCAATCAGCCGATCGATCGAACGGCCGAGGGCAGGCAGATCCAGGCCTTCGCCATTGGCGTCGAACGGGGTGATGGTGTAGCCGATGATGCCGTGAATATTGGACATAACAGTGTCTCCGTCAGAAGGGGTTTCAGTTCAGGCAATCGGCGTGTTGGCGCAGGTTCTGCCGGGCGTAATAGTTGAACGCGGCGGCGTGGCGTTTCGGCTTCGAAATCCAGTCATGGGCTTCGCGGCCCAGCTCCGGGATGATCGGTTTGATCGTACCGGCCGCCATCGCCAGCAGCTGCAACTTGGCGGCGCGTTCGATCAGTTGCGCGATGACACAGGCTTCCTCAATCGTGGTGCCGCTCGACAGTTGGCCGTGGTGCGAAAGCAGAATCGCCCGTTTGTCACCCAGCGCGCCGGCAATCAGTTCGCCTTCTTCGTTACCTACCGGCACGCCCGGCCAGCCTTCGAGAAACGCGCAATCGTCGTACAGCGGGCACAGGTCCATGTGGGAAATCTGCAACGGCACTTCCAGCATCGACAGCGCGGCAACGTGGGTCGGATGCGTGTGGATGATGCAGTTCACGTCCGGTCGAGCACGATATACCCAACTGTGGAAACGGTTGGCCGGATTAGCCATGCCGTGACCTTCGAGCACTTCCAGGTCTTCGTTGACCAGCAGCAGATTGCTCGCGGTGATTTCATCGAAACCCAGCCCCAGTTGCTGAGTGTAATAGGTGCCGGGCTGTGGGCCACGGGCGGTGATTTGTCCGGCCAGACCGGAGTCATGACCGCTCTCGAACAGAATCCGACAGGTCAAAGCCAGCTTTTGCCGGTCTGTCCACGTATTATCCGCCAGGCTTTTTTGCATCTGGGTCAGCGCTTGCTTGACCAGTTGTTCTTTAGGTAGTGCTAATGTCTTGGCCATGTCTGTGTCCTTTGGGTGATTGCAAATGACACTAAAGAGGCTATATGACACAAAGTGTCATTGGCAAGCACAAATCGTTGCTTCCTTGATGGAATAACCGCTGCGCATGTCTATCCGTTTGAAATTGTTGAGAAAAAAACTTGGCGTAACCCTTGAGGCATTGGCCGAAAAATCCGGCATGACCAAGAGTTATCTGTCGAAAGTCGAGCGCGGGCTGAACACCCCGTCGATTGCCGCTGCGCTGAAACTGGCGAAAGCGCTGAACGTGAAGGTCGAAGAATTGTTCTCCGAAGACAACGTCAGCCTCGACAGCTACAGCCTGGTGCGCAGCCACGAACGTCAGTCACTGGCGGCCAATGACCAGAGCCCAGGTTATGCGGTGCTGGCGCATCAGGTCAGCGAGCGTAACCTGTTGCCGTTCATCATCTACCCGCCGCGCGAATTCACTGACAAGACCTTCAAGGAACACTTGGGCGAAGAGTTTTTGTTCGTCCACGAAGGGCAGGTCGAAGTGGATTTCATGAATGAGCGGGTGCTGCTGGAACGCGGGGATGCGCTGCATTTCAATGCGCAGAAGCCGCACCGGATCAGATCGGTGGGCGAGGTACAGGCGCAGTTGCTGGTGGTGGTGCATAGCGCAGAAGAGTGAGCTGACAAGACTAATGCCATCGCTAGCAGGCTAGCCCACAGTTGGAATGCGTTCCCCTGTGGGAGCTAGCCTGCTGGCGATGGCATTGGACGATTCGCCGCTAAACCTCGACCGGCACCGACAGCTTCGAATTGCCCAACGCATGCGTCTTCGAATCAAAGAATCGCAACTCGACCCCGGTCCCTTCGAACAGCTTCGCGTAATGCCGCTTCTGATGCTGAATGAACGCCGTACTGCGCGGATAAATCGAGATCGCCACGGTCTTCGGTTTTGCCAATTGCAGAGCGCGGACGATATGGCTGTCCTGCTCGCCCAAGGCATGGCCGAAGATGCACAACGCATCGCCGTGCGCCAATAACTGCTCGTAACAGAACGACAGATAATCCGAGCTGCGAATGGTCTTGAGCTTGTCCGCGCTCGGCCCTTCGTTGACGAACAGCGGCACGTCATCCAGCGTCTTGATCGTGTTGTTGATCGCAAAGCTGCCAAGCAGCGTGCCCTCGGTCGAGGTCAGTTTGCGTGCGGTGCCGTCCTGATTGCGCACCAGATGCAGACCACCGTGCAGGTACAGCAGACGCGGTTTTTGCGTGGCACTGGCGCTCAGGTCGAAGCTTGCATTCGGACCGTTGAACAGATCGTCGATGACGTCGCTGCGGTGCTGGATCGCCCAGTAATTGAGCAAGTCGTAATTGCTGGTGAACACCGTGCGATAACGCGCCAGTTCTTCATTTAGCGTGGCCAGGGTCGAAGCTTTGACCAGCCGCCACGGAATGTGCACCGCGTGCACGCTGTTGATCAGCGCTTCCTTGATCGCGTAGTAGCGATTGCGCGGCGCCGCCGAGCTTACGGCCAGGGCCTTGTTGACCCGGCTGGTGGTTTTCAGCGCGCCGAGCACCTGTTCGAAACTGCGTGTCTGCATTGCATCGAACACGCTCAGCTCCGATGCGCTCAGCGGTTTCTCTTCCACCGTGCGTGCGTTTTCGAACAGCGAGTCGTAGCCGAAGTCATCCCACACCACGCGGCTGGCGCCGTTGCCCAGCAGCAGGCCGTTGAAGGTAATGGCGGCGCGCAAGGCGTTCCAGTCTTCGAGGGTGGCGTCGACATCCAGAAAATCGGTCATTGCGAAGGAGGTCTCAAAACGTAGGGGCTGATGGGCGGCGACTTTATCACGAGCGGGCATTGAGCCAGATCAACATCGGTCGTGACTGATCGGTCGATGCTGTGTGTATCCGCCGCATCGGAGCAGTCGATTCGGCCCCAGTCAGGAGACGCGCATGAGCAGCACCTTTTTCATTCCGGCCGTAAACATCATGGGCAATGGATGCCTCGACGAAGCCATGGTTGCCATCCGCAACTACGGTTTTCGCAAAGCGCTGATCGTCACTGACGCGGGGCTGGCGAAGGCCGGCGTGGCCAGCATGATCGCCGAGAAGCTGGCGATGCAGGACATCGATTCGGTGATTTTCGACGGCGCCAAACCGAATCCGAGCATTGCCAATGTCGAATCCGGGCTGGCGATTCTCAAGGAAAGTCGTTGTGATTTTGTCGTGTCGTTGGGCGGCGGTTCACCGCACGACTGTGCCAAAGGCATTGCCCTTTGTGCGACCAACGGCGGGCAGATCCGCGACTACGAAGGCGTCGATCAGTCGAGCAAACCGCAGTTGCCGCTGATCGCGATCAACACCACTGCCGGCACCGCCAGCGAGATGACCCGGTTCTGCATCATCACCGACGAATCGCGCCACGTGAAAATGGCCATCGTCGACCGTAACGTCACGCCGCTGCTATCGGTCAACGACCCGGAACTGATGGTCGCAATGCCCAAAGGCCTGACCGCCGCCACCGGCATGGACGCACTGACTCACGCCATCGAAGCCTACGTGTCCACCGCCGCCAACCCGATCACCGACGCCTGTGCGCTGAAAGCCATGACCCTGATCAGCAATAATTTGCGGCTGGCGGTGCGCGACGGCACTGATCTCGCTGCCCGCGAGAACATGGCCTATGCGCAGTTTCTCGCGGGGATGGCGTTCAACAATGCCTCGCTCGGTTACGTGCATGCGATGGCGCACCAGTTGGGTGGTTTCTACGATTTGCCCCATGGAGTGTGCAATGCGGTGTTGCTGCCGCATGTACAGACGTTCAACGCGTTGGTGTGCGCCGATCGACTGACCGATGTCGCCCACGCCATGGGCGCGGACATTCGTGGTTTCAGTGCGGAAGAGGGCGCGCAGGCGGCGATCAACGCGATTCGTTGTCTGGCCCGCGACGTGGAAATCCCCGGCGGTTTGCGTGAACTCGGCGCCAAGCTCTCTGACATTCCGGTGCTCGCCACCAATGCCTTGAAAGACGCTTGCGGGCTGACCAACCCACGGGCGGCGGATCAACGGCAGATCGAGGAGATTTTCCGCAACGCGTTTTAACCTTTCGCGCGCGTCGGTGCGATGCTCACACAGAGCAACGCGCCGACTGCCAGCAACGTGCACAGCACGGATAACGGCCACGCCTGAGGACCGGCGATCAGACTGGCAATCGCACCGATGAGCGCCGCCATCAACTGATGAATGAAACCGCTCAACGCCATTGCGTAGGCACCGGCAATCGGTGCGCCGTCGTTGGCCCGTGACAGGCTGATCGGGTAGCTCAGCGACTGTCCGAACACCGCCACGCAATACGGCAACCACAGTAATAACGCGATGGAGCTTGCCGTCAGACTTCCCAGCAACATCACCGCGCTACCGACCATGACCAAACCCACTCCCATCGTCATCAGCCACCGTTGGCCAGTGCGCAAAACGAAACGATTAACCGCCAGCGCACCGAGAAAATACGCCGCGCTGATCGGCCACCCGAGCAGCCCGTAATCCACACTCGACCAGTTGAATGGCCCTTGTAGAATCAGCGGCGCGGCAGTGTTGAACGCGATAATCACACCGTAACCCAGACCACCGGCCAGCGCCGGCAGCAGAAAGGCCCGATCAATCACGATGAGTCGGTAAATCGTCCACGATGAGGCCGTCGCCGGCTCATCGGTCAGCGCCGGGAAACTTACTCGCGAGACGATCATCGCCATCGTCAGGCAACTCAAACCCAGCAGATAGAAAATCGCCTGCCAACCCAGCGTCACCTCGATGATTGATCCCAGGTACTGGCCGATGCCCAGCGCCACCACGAACGAAATCGAAATCCACGACAACGCCTTGGCCAACAGATCGCCTTGGAAGCTGTCGCGAATCAGCACCCGCGCCATCACTGAAATGCCGCTGGCACCAATGCCTTGAATCAGCCGCAGCAACAAAAACGATTCCAGCGTCGAACCCAGCGGCAACGCCAGATTAGCCAGGCCATAAACACCCAGCGCCGCCAGCAACACCGGTTTGCGTCCGATGCGCTGCGCCAGACTGCCCCAGAACAGCATGGGCAACGCCATGCCGATCAGGTACAGCGACAGCCCCCAAGACACCTGCGAGGGTTGTGCATTCAAGTATTCGGCAATCGCGGGCAGCGCCGGCAAGTAAATGCTCATGCCTAATTGCGCGAGAAAAACCGTGGAACAAGTGATGAGCAGGGTGGCGCCGGGCTTCATGAATCGTCCTTGGTTTCAGCGTTCGAGATCGACGCTGTGAGTACGCAACAGTTCGGTGATCAATTCACAGAACTGCTCGATCAGCGCGGGCTCCATATCCGCCCGCAACGTAATCCTGATGGCGGCCTTACCTTGTGCGACCACCGGGAAAAACACCGCACTGGTAAAAAATCCACGCTCGGCCAGTTCGCTGGCGACGCGGTTGGCCAGATCTGCCTTGCCGCAACTGATCAGCCGGATGGCCATGTTGCTGTGGCATTGCTCAGTGCTGATCAGGCTGTCAAACAGGCGGATATTAGCCTGAAGCCGGACCTGCAATGCGGCGAATTCAGGCGTGCGATGCAGTCGGATCGACGCTCGACCGGCACCGATTGCTGCACAGTTCAGGCTTTGCGACCAGTTGGCAGGCCCGCCATAACGCTGGATCAGTTGTTTCTGCCGCTCGTTGCCGAGCATCACCAGCCCGCCGCTGGCGCCGAATGACTTGGCCAGCGAAGCGACGATCAGACAGTCATCCTCCAATGCATCAATCCGCGGACGTGCCAGGCCGGCACCGTGCTTGCCCACGGCGGACAACGCGTGGGAATCGTCCAGATACAGAAACATCCCGTACCGGTCTTTCAAGTACAACAGGCTTTCCATGTTGGCCACGCCGCCCATGCTGTAGGCACCGTCGGCGACGTACGCCACGCGGCCATATTGCTGGCAGGCGCGCTCAAGAAAATCCATGTCGTTGTGCGGGCAGGTCAGCACCTGCGTTTCATCCGCGCAGGCGGCTTTCAGGTGATTCATCGAATAATGCGCATGGCGATCAAACACCATCACTGGCGGGCGGTTCTCGGTGAACACGCCGCTGGCCAGCAATGGCAGGATGCCGGCGCTGGCGGCACTGCACGACAAGGCGCTCAGGCAAACGGCGCCGAACAGCTCTGACAGCTCGGTTTCGTATTGCTCAAGAATTGCCAGTTTGCAGCGGTTTTTTGAGTTGGCCACCCGCAGAGTGCCGGTATCCAGCAGGGCGGCGATGGCGCCTTCGAGAATGGCAGGATGGTGGTCCAGTCCGAGATACGACGTTGTACAGAAGTGATGGAATTCGCGTCCGTATTGGTCAAGCAGGCGATTGCGGCTTTTGACCTCGACGTTGAGCCCGGCGACTTTGCCCTGCTGGGCAATATCCCAATCCGGATTGGCCAGCGCGATGATCTTTCGAAAATTGGAAAAGGTATTCGGTGCTTGCTGCATCTGATTCATCTGGACATCCCTTGAATGAAGCTTCCGTGGTTTGTTGCAATTTGTGTGTGTTGCCAGACTTTACGGAGAGCTGCGTCGGGGGAGAATCAGATGCTTCTTGCGATGTTGAAGGGGTATGGAGACTTCGCTGTAGGGCTATGCCTTGATGAGTCGTCGGTTGCTTCCGATGTCCTACCCGGCGGTTGCCAGATTCCTGCCTGCGGCTTCACCAAACTGAATCAACACTACGCCGCCAATCAGCATTAACGCGCCGAACACCCGTGGCAGAGTGAGTTGTTTTTCCAGCAGACCGAACAGCCCGAAATGATCGAGCAGCATCGAGGCGAGCACCTGGCCCGCCAGCGCCAGCGCGACAAAACCCGATGCGCCGAGCTTGGGCAGCAGCATCACCGCCAGCGCTACAAAACACACACCGAACGCGCCGCCAGCCCACATCCACAAGGGAGCCTTACTGATAAACGCCAGGCTCGGCAGCGGCAAACGCAAGGCGATAATTACCGGCAAAAGCACCAACACACTGACCAATAGCGAGGCCAGCGTCGCCCACAATGGGTGCCCCAGGCCTCGGGCCAGGTTGGTGTTGATCGCACTCTGAAACGGCACCACTGCTCCGGCAAACGCCGCCAGCAATAACAGGCCAGCCCAATGCAACGTACTCATGTTCACTCTCCAACAGGTTTTGCTGGACTCTAGAGTATTCGTCGCGCAGATTTAAATTCCGTTTTGTCATCCAGAACATGCATCAGATGAATGATCTGCGCCGTATCGACCTTAACTTGTTGGTGATCCTCGACGCTTTGCTCAGCGAGCAGCATGTCACTCGCGCCGCCGAGCGTCTGCACCTGAGTCAACCGGCCGTTAGCCATGCGCTGGCGCGACTGCGTGATCTACTCGGCGATCCATTGCTGGTGCGCGCCGGGTCGACGTTGGTGCCCACCGCTCGGGCGCTGGAACTGGTTGCACCACTGGCCGAAGCCTTGGCCCAGGTGCAATCGCTGCTGGCGCCCAATACCTTCGATCCGGCCAATGCGCGACGCACCTTTCGCGTAGCGATGTCCGATTACGGCGCGGCAATCATCTTGCCCGGGCTGATCCGTACTCTGCGTCGCGAAGCCCCGGGGATCGACCTGCAAATCAGCCATGCCAGCCGCGAAGGCATGCTCGATGGCGTGCTCAACGGTGACATCGACGTCGCTGCCGGGGTCTTTCCCGAACTGCCGAATGAATTGCGCAGCACGCCGCTGTTTGAAGAGCACTATGTGTGTTTGCTGGATCGTCAGAGCATGCCCGCCAATGGCAAGCTCGACCTGCCAACTTATCTCTCGCGCCCACACGTTTTGCTGGAGATGCGTGGCAGTGGCACCCCGGAAATCGAACGCGCCCTGACGTCATTGCGCGAACGTCGTCGCGTCGCCATCAGCCTGCCGCACTGGAGCGTTGCGCCGCAGTTCATTCGTGATACGGATCTGATTCTGACCGTGGCATCGCGTGGCTTGCGCGATATTGATCAGCAGGCATTGGTTGTCGTGCCGCCACCGTTCGAGATACCGCCGTTCACGTTTGTACTGGCGTGGCACAAGCGGCGGGGCGGGGATCAGGCGTTGAACTGGTTGAATCGGCGGATTGAGGAGGGGATTGGCCAAAGTGAGGCCGTCGATTGAATTGTGTCTACCACCTATTGGGTGGAAGCCGGCGCGTGTGAAAGATACGCAGAATCTGCACGCTACCGTGGCGAACCCGATAAGGAATCAGGTAGGGACGGTCGGGCAGAATCCATTCTCGGGTACCGGGTAATCGTCCTTCGCGCCCGGAGGCCGGAAAGCGGCTGAGGTGATCGACACTATCGACAATCGCCTGAACAAACTGCGAAGCAGCTTTTGGATTTTCGATCGCGATGTGTGCGGCTTCGTCATCGAGATTCTTTAACGCGGTACGTAGCCACTCAACTCGCATTGGCTTTCCATTTGTCGGCAATGGACCTGACCTCTTCGGCTGAGGCGAAGTCGCCAGCATCGGCTTCTGTCAAAGCCTGTTGGATCTCTGCGATTTGCCAGGCCTCTCGGGCGAGGTATTCACGCAACGCATCGACTGCCAGATAAGACTTGCTGCGACCGGTCGCTTTGGCGAGGTTGGAGAGTGTGTCGGCAATTTCGTCTGGAAGACGCAAAGACATGACAGACATGGCGATCTCGATGTAGTGGCTTGTAATACACAACACTACAGTGTCATGCGCTGATAGGCCACTTCCACTCGTCAGCCTTGCCAACACCGAGCAGATTGGCGGCCAGATATAGATTCGGTTGAAACGGTCGATAGCGCAGGGGATAGTGCGCGGCTGAAAAGTTATCAAGGGAGTGGGAAGTGACAGTGAAGTCTGGGGTGATGGGGTGTGCTGCACTGTGCGGCTATTTGATTGCAGGGCAGGCGCTCGGCGATTGCACGCCTGTACTGATGTCGGGAAAGGATGATGTGTCAGTCTGCAAGGATTGGCCTGCTTATCCGGGGTTGACCATCAACGTCGAGGCTCGATTCGAGCCTGGTGGTGCTAAAGCACTCGATACCTATGATCTCGACTTGTCTGTTTCGATGAATGCTCAGCCTTATCAGATTGCTACTTATCATCAGCCTGCTGCCATCGTATTGGATGGAGTAGCGCTACGAGAACTGACGCTTGATACGGCGCGCTACAAGCTCACCTCCGATGTTCGGGCATTTGGTGTGCGGGCAAGTTTAAGCAATGGCTCCCGCCTTATACCGCTTGAGGAAAACCAGCTTTCGCTTTATGTAAAAGAGGGCGAAAAGTTGCGCCCCGTTCTGCACAAGTTGGTGGTTTATCGGTATGGCGGTGAGTGGGACGGCAATTGTGTTGGAGAGCGATATGAGACCTCCAGAACGGTGGAACTCGCAAAAACGAGCTCCTACGGTTATGCGGACCTGATCGTGAAGACCCATGAAACAAGCACGTCCAGTGTTGGTGAGGGGGACGCGTGTGAAAATAAAACCACAACATACAAACCGGTTTTGACGACTCTACGTTATGACGGAGAATCTTACGTCTTGCCGAAAGGTTTCAAAGGCGATTAACAGGCCTGCCAAACACGACACTTATCAAGGAAGAACAATGCTCACCCCAATCAGACTTCTAATCGCCCTCGGTTTTCTGGCCATCACTGCTCAAGCTCAGGCCGCTTGCGTCGTCAAAGAGTTCGACGGTAAATCACTCTCACGCTGCAAAGTCTGGCCGGCATTCAACGATCAGGCGATATCCGTGAAGTCCACATTCCTGCCTGACTCGGCAGACGATAAAGATGTCGGAACCTTCGACCTGGACTTGTCGATCGTGAACTCAAGCGCCAAAACCATCGCCAGTTATCACAAGCCCGGCGCCTACAACTCCGATGCGGTCAACCTACGCGACTTGAAGATCGATACGGCACGCTACAACGTGGCGCCGGGGTTGCGTGCGTTTGGGCTGCGATCGATGTTTGGCCACAGCTCGCATGCCATCCCGTACGAGAAGACCGACCTGGCGTTGTATGTGCGTGAAGGCAGCCAGTTGCGTCCGGTACTTGAAGGTTTAGTGATCTATAAAGACAACGGCGAATGGATGAGTAATTGCGAAGGTGAAGGCCAGAAAGTGCGCAGAACCGTCGAAATCGGTAAAACCAGCCACAACGGTTTCGCCGACCTGATCATCACCTCCAACCGTTCGGCGCTGAAAACCTACAAATCCGGTAAAGAGTGCGTGTCGAAGACCACCGATCTGGGTAAAACGCAAATCACGCTTAGTTACGACGGCAAACAATACAACGTCCCCGAAGACTTCAGAGGTTACTGATCCGATGCTCACCGGCCTCAACCACCTGACCCTCGCCGTCAGCGACCTGCCTCGCAGCCTGACGTTCTATCGCGATGTGCTTGGTTTACGTATCGAGGCTACATGGGACGCGGGCGCCTATCTGTCGTTGCCCGGTCTGTGGCTGTGCCTGTCGCTCGATCCGTTGCGCAAAGCCGAAACCGGCGCTGACTACACGCATTACGCTTTCAGCCTGAGCGCGGCGGATTTCCCGTTACTTGTCGAGCAGCTGAAAACTGCCAACGTGCAGGAGTGGCGCGACAACCGCAGCGAGGGTGCGTCGTTCTACTTTCTCGACCCAGACGGGCACAAGCTCGAACTGCACGTCGGCGATCTTGCTTCCCGACTGACAGCGTGTCGGCAGAAACCGTACTCCGGCATGCGTTTTTACGACGAGCAGTGATCAGGCGCAATCGGCTGATATAGACTGGCCACCACGTGTTCCGGCGCTACAGGTTTTCCATGACTCTATCGTTGCTATTGGCCGTTCTGGCCTCGGGTTTCATCTATGGCATCACGCCGGGGCCGGGTGTGCTGGCGGTGTTCGGCATCGGCGCAGCCCATGGGCGACGGGCCGGGGCCGGGTTTCTCTGCGGGCATCTGCTCGGTGATGTGGTCTGGTGCAGCACCGCACTGATCGCGATTGTCGGCGCCCGCGAGATCGGCAGCACCGCGTTCGATGTGCTTGGCGTACTCAGCGGTCTGTATCTGTTCTGGCTGGGCTGGCGTGCAGTTCGCGCCCAACGCCGTAGCGATGACGCCCCGCAGGGCGCGGCGCGCAACCCGTTCTGGCACGGTATTCTGTTCGGCCTGACCAATCCCAAGGCGTATCCGGTGGCCGTGGCGACGTTCACCGCGCTGCTGTCGAGCCGCGCCGAACTGCTCAACTGGTCGATGTTGCCAACGCTGATCGCCCTGAGTTTTTTCGGCGGCTTGCTGGCCTACGCTATTCTGATCGGCGTTGTCGGCGCGCAGCGAGTGCGCACGGTATATCAGCGCCACGAACTGTTGATCACCCGCTTATGCGGGGTGATGTTCATCGGTTTTGCGGTGAATGCGCTGGTCCATGCCTTGCCGGGACTGATACCGAACAAGGCTTGAGATTTTTTGAATGGAAACAACGTTTTTGGGGCAGGGATGGTTGATGAGTGCTGCATTGCCCGGACATCCACGCTGAACCATGGAAAGCCGAAACTCCGCGCCGCTGGCGAGCTTCATCGATCTATTGCTGGACGCCGTTTGTGCCGTCGATAAGCAAGGCCGCTTCGTTTTTGTCAGCGCCGCCTGCGAACGTATTTTCGGCTACACACCGGATGAGCTGATCGGCCGGCCGATGATCGAATTGGTGCATCCCGCCGACCGTCAGCGCACCCTCGCTGCTGCCCACGACATCATGGGCGGCGAGCCCAAACACAATTTCGAAAACCGTTATGTGCGCAAGGACGGCAGCGTCGCTAACATTTTGTGGTCGGCGCGCTGGTCGGAAGTCGATCAACTGCGCATTGCCGTGGCCCGCGACATCACCGAACGCAAACAGGCCGAATCGCGGCAAGCGGCGCTTTACGCTATTTCCGAGGCTGCACATGCGGCTGAGGACTTGCTGGCATTGTTCAAGCGTGTACACCTGATCATCGGTGAATGGCTGCCGGCGATGAATTTTTCCGTGGCGCTGTATGACGAGCACTGCGGGCAGTTGAATTTCCCTTACCACGTCGACGATCACCAGTTGCAGCCAGAGCAACCGGGTGCAACCACCGCGCGCCTTTGCGCCGAGGTGATTCGCAGCGGCCAGCCGATTCTTCTGACGCCTGACGGTCCAGATTCGCCAGCCGATTTCGCCGCACTGGTGACAGGGCAGAATGCTGCGTGCTGGCTAGGCGTGCCGCTGAACTCGAAAAACGGCACCATCGGCGCCCTGATCGTCAAAAGCCTGCCCGGCGGTGAGCGTTACACCGAGCAGGACAAGGAATTACTGCAATACGTCTGCGCCCAGGTCGCCACCGCCATCGAGCGCCAGCAATTGCACGCGCGGCTGCGGCGCATGGCGCAATACGACCAGTTGACCCAATTGCCCAATCGCGAACTGCTGCGTGATCGGCTCAAGGCAGCGCTGGCCTGTGCCCGGGAAGCGTCTGGGCATATGGCGCTGTTGTACGTTGATCTGGATCGCTTCAAACAGGTCAACGACACCTTCGGCCATGCCATCGGCGACATGCTCTTGCAAACAGTAGCCAATCGGCTCAAGGGTTGTGTGCGTGAAACCGATACCGTGGCGCGCATTGGTGGCGACGAGTTCGTGGTATTGCTGCACAGCATTCACGCGGTCGAGGATGCCGACAACGTCGTCGGAAAAATCCGCCAGGTACTCACGCAACCAATGCGTCTCGACGGCCACAGCCTGCAGATCGAATCGAGCATTGGTGTTGCTCTTTACCCGGATCATGGCCACGAAGAACCGCAACTGTTTCGCCACGCCGATCAGGCCATGTATGCAGCCAAACGCCTAAATCATCAGGCGCTGGACGTCTGAATCAGCGCTCACCGTTCGTCGCAGTGTCCGCAACTTTTCTAAACCTTTGCCGGTCAGGCCATTCTCAATCTAGGCGGGCACCTGCTCGCGACGATCAACACCAAGAGGAAGAGAATCATGCCTAACTCAAGAAACTCGAACTCGGGAAACTTCGCCAACGATCGAACGAAAGCGTCTGAAGCCGGTCGCAAAGGTGGGAAAACTACCACCACCACTGTCGACAAAGATTCTTCGAAAACCGAAATGGGCCGCAAGCCCGCTCAGAAATCGAAGTAGTCGGTGAGGTAGTTTTGATTGAGAGGCGGGGGCGCAAGCTCCCGCTTGAATTTCGAAAGAAGGAGGGCGCGACCATGAGCCGGATGGCCACCCGAGTACGTCGTTTAAGTTTTGCCACCCTGTTGGGCCTGTGTGCCAGCAGTGCCTTTGCCCAGTCGCCTGCCGAATTCATCAACGATGCCTCGGCCAAAGGCATGGCCGACATTGAAGCCAGCCGATTGGCGCACCAGAAATCCGAATCCAAAGAGGTCAAGGATTACACCATTGTCGTGATCAATGACCGCACGACCGCCAATCAGCATCTGGCGAAGATCGCCAAGAAGCTCGATATACCCATCGAACCGCGCGAAGAACTTGCCGACAAAGCCAAGGCGCTGATGCCCGAAGTCAAAGATGGCGCGACCTTCGATCAGGCTTACGCTGCGAGCCAGGTCAAAGCTACCGAAGAAGCCATTCAGCAGATTCAGCAGGAAGCGCAGACTACCGACGTGCCGGAGATCAAAGCCTTCGCTGACGAAACCCTGCCAAAACTGCAAAGCCACCTGGAAATGGCCCGGGCGCTGCAAGCTAGCCGTTGATTTGAGCTGTAGATCAAAAGATCGCAGCCTTCGGCAGCTCCTACAGGGATTTGTGTAGGGGCTAACGAAGGCTGCGATCTTTTGAATCTGTTTCAGCAGTCATTCAAATCCTGCTTCGGCTTGCTCTTCTCTCCCAGCCCATCAAGATTGAAAACCTCGCCTTCACCCAAACTGCGATAGTGCCGGCGCAACGCCTCCAATTGCTTGAGATCAAGCGCCTCCAGCCCGAGCATCGCGTTTTGCGCCTCTTTGGTTACCAACAGCAATTCGTCGATCTTCAGATGCAGGATGTCGGTATCTCGGTTCTGTGTGTTTTGAATCAAAAACACCATCAGGAACGTGATGATCGTCGTCGAAGTATTGATGATCAGTTGCCAGGTGTCGTTGAAATGGAAAATCGGTCCACTCATCCCCCAGAGTGCAATCAGAATCAGCGCACCCATAAATGTCTTGGGGCTACCGGCCCAGAGGGCGAGCTTCTGGGAGATTTTTGCGAACTTCATGACCGTGTTCCTTATTGGGAGGCGTTGAAGTTCTGACACTCGGGGCTTATGGATAATTCTGTTTTATCTACGGCTGTCCATTAAAACCCGGTCTTGCGATGGGCTTTTCGGGAGTACCTTCAAGGCTTGATTACGATCTCTGTCGTCCAGTGGAAGTAACCGACCGCCTCACATTGCTGATTGACCAGCATGAAACTCAGCTCGCACTTAACGGTGCCCGGTTTCTTCGTCGTGCAAGCCCAGAAGTGATCATCAGCCTTATGACTGCTTGGCTCCGTAGGGGATTGCGGGTTGGGGGCGGGGACGGTGAGGCCGGTGTGAACTTCAAGCGCTGGATTGGAAAGGATGCCGCTGTTGTCGACAGTCATGCCGTAAATCACCGCGCTGTGATCGGTGATCAGGCTTACGGTTCTGCCCCGCAAGTGGATGAGCTGGCCGATATCAACGGGAAGCGTAATTTTACTGTCATTTATAACTATTTCTTTCGAAGTGTTACCGGCTGCGAAAAAGATGAATCCATCGCTGATGCCGGTTGGCTTCGCGGCATCCTGGCTTGGGCTCGGATAGTGCGTAAGCAGCGATTCGGCATCAATGATCAGCAATATATTGTGTGCGCTGGTGTCGCCGGAAGACGGCGACGGGACAGGTGCGGAAGTCATCATGGATTCCTTTCATGATGGTGGTGCAAAACGGCAAACGCATTGGTCCAGGCAAGACATTCTGTTCCGGCCGGGGTGGCAATCGAAAGGGGAGGCCCCTCGTTATCAAGAGGCCTCGCGCCGTATCAGTTGCGGATAGTGATGAACGGGTCCCACGAGCAGCAGCCGACGATCTTGCAGTCGCGATCGACGATCAGGAAGTGGAAGTGATAGGTCACGCTGCCGCATTCCAGGGTTTCGGACGACCAGTAATGGTTATCGACTTTCTGGCAGCTTGGCACTGAAGGGTTGCTGGTGTTTGGCACCGCGACGCAGGCTGTAGCCTTGCGCGGCGTAGGTGTCGAGATCAGCTCGCTGCCTTTGTTGCCAATGAACTTGTAGAAAATGACTGCCGTTTCGAAGCTCTGCGACAGACTGGTTTCACGCCAGCGAATCAGATCACCGACCTGCGCCTTGAGGTTCAGTTCACCCCCGGCCTGGCCGCTGACCACGTTATTCTGATTGGTGACCATGTACACATGATTGACATCGATCATGGTGGGCGAAGCAGGATTCTTGCTGATATTCGGATAGTTTTTCAGGATAGTTTCGGTGTCGATGGAAACCAGAATATCCGTGACTCGAGACATGGTTAAGCTCCTTTTTCATAGTGATCGTCGGACTCGATCGAGACGCGACGACGCTTGCTTGCCACTTGGCTGTTGCGAGCACACTACTGGCGGAACCCACCGGTCATGAGGTATGAACTGGCCGTGCTCCCAGCACGAAAATTGATGCGTCGGGTTCCTTCCGACTGCCGCACCTTGACTATAGGTACGATTTTTTAGCTGTCAAAATCGCTTTGATTTGGTTCGACGGACGGTCGTCAAAAACATAAGAACCGATGAATTGGCGATAAGCCATGAATCTGCTGACACCGTTTGCAATGAGTCGCTCTGGATCAGCTCGCATCGCAGCCTGTATCGTGACGAACCGCTGAAATGCCCCGACAGGAGAAACGCAATGAGTTGGTCCGCCAAACAGTACGTCGCTTTTGAAGATGAACGCACCCGCCCGGCCCGCGATCTGCTGGCGGCGATTCCCACGACCGACGCGCGGTCGGTGGTCGATATTGGTTGTGGCCCCGGGAACTCGACGGAACTGCTGGTACAGCGTTTTTCAGGGGCAAAGGTCTGCGGGCTGGACAGCTCGCCTGACATGATCGAGGCGGCACGCAAGCGTTTACCGCAGCTGCAATTTGAAGTGGCGCAGATTGATCGCTGGGCGGATGAAGGTCCGTTCGATGTGATCTTTGCCAATGCGGTGTTGCAGTGGCTGCCGGACCACGCCTCGTTGCTGCCGGCATTGGCCAGCAAGCTCGCACCCGGCGGCAGTCTGGCGATCCAGATGCCCGACAACCTCAACGAACCTTCCCACCGGTTGATGCGTGAAGTCGCGGCCGATGGCCCGTGGGCGAGCAAACTTGCCGGCGCCGCCGGGCAGCGTACCGAGATGGCGACTGCCAGCACTTACTTCTCGATGCTGCGTGCGCACTGCACGCGGGTCGATGTGTGGCGCACCACGTATCACCATCAGCTGTCGGGTGGTGCTTCAGGCGTCGTCGAGTGGTTCAAGGGCAGTGGGCTGATACCGTTTCTCAATCCGTTGACCGAGACGGAGCGGGCGCAGTACCTGGAGCAGTATCTGGCGGCGGTAGAGAAGGCTTATCCGACGCTTGAGGATGGTTCGGTTCTGCTGCCGTTTCCGCGATTGTTCATCGTCGCGACGCGCTGACATGGAACAAGCCTGTGCAGAGGGAGCATGCTCCCTCTGCACAATTGATTGATGCGTTAGCGCTGTACCGCCACCAGCATCATCATCGGCCGCTCGCGTTCTTCCGCCAGTGCCGGTTGTGCGGCCACGTCTGCATCACTCGGCCCCCATTCATTGACATGCCGAATGCTAAAGCCTGCCGCGATCAACGTATTAAGTAGTGTGCCGACCGTACGGTGTTGCTTGATCACACCTTCGGCCAGCCAGTTAGTCACGCGCTCGCCTTCCATCTGATAACTGTCCAGCGGCCAGCGTTTGCGTCCTTCATTGTCGATCAGCCAACCGGGATTGCGCGGCGCCATGAAGATCGGGTGTTCGATGGAAAAAACAAAGTGTGAGCCTGGTTTCAGCGCCGCGTAGACATTGGCGAATAGCCCGGATAGATCCTTGATGTAATGCAGCGCCAAGGAGCTATACGCCAGATCGAAGCTACAGGCAGATAAATCAAGCTGTTCAAGGTCGGCACGTTCGTAGCGAATATTTACCGCTGAAGTGGTTTCGCGGGCGCGTTCCAGCATCTTTTCCGAAACATCCAGCCCCAACACGTTCGCGGCGCCGTGCTCGCTGGCCCAACGACTGAACCAGCCGTAGCCGCAGCCTAGATCGACCACGTTCAAACCGTGCGTCGGTGGCAGTAACGCTTGAAGCGCCGGCCACTCCGGCGCCGCGTCGAGGCCGCCGATGGAGCGGCTCATCTGGCTGTAGCCCCGGAAAAACTCGGGATCGTCGTAAATGTTTTGAGTCATGGATTAAGTGCTCTTCTGAGTTCTGTCATCAGCGGCATGCTGGCCGCCATGTGGAATCCCTCGAAAAGTACAGACGCGTGCTCGTTGTTGGCCGCGCAGGGGGAGGGTGGTGATCGATTGATAAATGCTAGCGGGTTGTGTGGAAAGTGAGAATCGCGAGAGTGTTGATGATCTGTAAGGGCTGAGCTGCGGATATCAGATTTTGAGGTGAGGAAACAAGTCTCCTCACCTCGGGTTTACTGCAAAACGCAGAACAACATTCAACCTTCGGGTAGAGCCTATTCGTTGTCCCCCATGGCGCTGCCGACTGAGCAAGTCAACGCAGCGCTTGTTGCAAGATACTGAGTGCCGTTTTCTTGAGTAAATCCTTGTGGATGACTAAATCGCGGATACAAAAAACCGGCGATCAAGGCCGGTTGTTTTGTCGTTACGGTTCTAAAGACAAGGAGCCACTCGCCGAAATACAGCCTCAGTCCCCGGACTTGTTCTTGTTCACCAGCTTCGTGCCACGTCCCACGCGCAATACCTTGGAAATCACGTTGCGCAAAGAATTGTCGACGATGCCCAGCAGGCGACGCCCGGTTTCTTCCGGGCGGCCGCTGAACGACGTTACGTGAAAGTATTCGTGGTCGTCCGGCGAGGTTGCTGAAAAGTAATAGTTGGATACACAGCAACGAGCAGTCTCTACGCGGACTCCGCTTACTGAGTGCCAGGAGAGTTTGTTGGTTTCCATCACCACCAGTCGATTAAACCGAGAGACGATGGTCTTCTGTGTTTTGACGTGGTTATCCCACAGCTCGAAATTGCCGCCGTTTTCCAGCACCCAATCCGGCGACACGTAATAAAGCAGGTTCAGACGGCGATACAGATCGCGCGATCCATCGTGGCTGTTATCGATGTGCGGGTTGAGGAAGTCGTCCTTGAACATCATCGACAGACCGCCTGCATAAAGGCTTGGATCTGGAACGATGTCAGGCATGTCGATCAACTGCGCGACTTTGTTCACCACCGATTCATGCTGCATCGCGTAGGTGATGGCGCTCAGAATCTGCGGGTAATCGGAGAGATCGGTGAGGGTCTTTTTCTTTTCGCGGAACGACTGGCGGTCGAAAAAGCCATCGGCATTGCGCGGAAACGCGTCATAAATCGACTGCGCCATCTCGTCGGTCAGCAAAGCATCCACAAGAAAATGGCGCGTGTGCGTGCCTTCAGGGTTGTGCCATTGTCGTTGGATATCGGGGGCCAGCTCATCAAGTCGACTGACGATGAGCGCTGCAATCTGAGTGACTTCCATCGTGGATTCCTGTCCGTATGGCGAGGTGGCAATTTTGCGTTGGCTATTGTCGTTGAAACAGTGGGGTTAACTAAACGCCAGACACAAAAAAACCGGCGAACAAGGCCGGTTTATCGTTACTTGCATCTCCCGTCAAAAACACAACGTGAGACTGAAATTCGATTGGAGCGGGTAGAGGGAATCGAACCCTCGTCGGAAGCTTGGGAAGCTACTGTTCTACCATTAAACTATACCCGCTCAGAGCGGCTGACTTTGTACCAGACTCGGCCACGGATTTGAAGTTTTCTTTTGCTCGCATGACGTTACAGCGCTGAAATCGGTCAATCGCGGGCAAGCCTGGCAGGTGAGGAGACGCTGATACCTCAGGCCCGCAGACTTGCTCGCGCTGACGCTTTCAAATGGCCAATGCATGTTGATCCTGCACAAACCGGTAATGCGTTCGGTTTGTCTGCGCCGTTGGTTTTAGGAAGTCGAGCAGGGCGTTCTGGCTGTCGCGGCATGCAGCTTTGTGTTCCATGTCGAGGAAGTGCCCGGTGGCTTGCAGGGTCATGAAGGTGCTGTGTGCCACATGGTTGCCGAACAGGCGCGCATCGTCGGCGGCGGTGTATTCATCCCACTCGCCGTTGACGAACAGCACCGGCACATCGATTTTCTGCGCTGCATTCAAATAGCACTGACGGTCGCTGTGCAGTACATCGCTGATGTGGAAGTGCATCTGGCCGTATTCGTGTTCGGCAAGGCTGCTGACGTGACGATAGTTGAAGCGCTTGAACAGCGACGGCAAGTGTTTGCCGATGGTGCTGTTGACCAGGTTCCCGACGCGATCACCATCACGACTGCCGAGGTAGTCGATGCCGCGCTCGAGGTAGTCGAGCATATGGGCGTTGATCACCGGCGAGAACGAGCTGATCACGGCCTTCTCTATACGTCGTGGCCGTTGCGCAAGTGCCACCAGAGTGGCAGCGCCGCCCCAGGAAAACGACAATACGTGCTCGGCGCCAAAGTGATCGATCAGTTCCAGAAGGATCTGGCCTTCGACTTCCTTGGTGAGCATTTTCTCGTGGCGATTGTGGGCCTTTGACTTGCCCGCGTAGGGCTGGTCGTAGCAGACCACGTTGAATTGCGGGTGCAGATTTTTCACGGTTTGTGCAAACGACGCAGTCGTGGCCATCGAGCCGTTGACCAGAATAATGGTCTTTTCTGCGGCGTCTGCGCGATAGAACTCCGTGTAAACCCGATACTGACCCTGTATATCCAGCACAGCGATTTCTGGCCTCATGTCATAAGACTCCTGGCAAGCAAGCGGGTATGCGCGCAAATAGAGATTGCACGAGCTTTGTGACAGGTAGGCATACGCCTGGAATTTTGGGGCCCATGTCGATCCGGAACGGCAGGTCGACGGGTATTGTTATTGGCGGGCAGTTTGTCGGGGGAGGTGAAGGCTGGTGGCTCTCCGCCCGGCAAAAAGTTTCTTAGAGGTATGGTGTGACTCGTCGGTCACAATTCGGCCGACGTCCTGATTCAAGCAGGGGCATGGGGATCGCGCAAGTGCCGTTGGTGAATTGTTCGACAAGTTCTGCTGAGCGGTCGGCGGCTTAGAACAAATGAATCTCTTCGGTGCGCAAAGCGCGGTACTCGCCCGGTTTTAGCGCGTCATCCAGCAGCAACTGGCCCATGGATTCGCGGTGCAGGCGCAACACTTTGTTGTCGAAGTGGCCGAACATGCGCTTCACCTGATGGTAGCGCCCCTCGACGATGCTCAAGCGCGCAGACCTCGGCCCAAGCAGTTCGAGTTGCGCCGGTTGCGTGGTCAGGTCTTCGAAGGCGAAGTAGATGCCCTCGGCAAACTTGATCGCATATTCCGCGCCTATGTCTTGCTCGGTCTCGACGTAGTAGACCTTTGGCGATTTGGTTTGCGGCTGAGTGAGGCGGCGTGACCAACTGCCATCGTTGGTGATCAGCATCAGCCCGGTGGTGTTGAAGTCCAGGCGCCCGGCGATGTGCAGGTCGTCCTTGTCCGGCTCATGGATCAGGTCCAGCACAGTCGGGTGTTGCGGATCACGCGTGGCGCTGACGCAGCCTGGCGGTTTGTGCAGCATGAAATAGCGCGCCGGTTTGCCGAGTTGCAACAACTCGTCATCGACTTCAACGCGACTGAATTCCAATACCTCGCTATGCGGATCGCTGACGACTTTTCCGTCAACGCGCACGCGCTTTTCCACCAGCAATAGGCGAACCTGCTGACGGTTGAAGCGGGGCAGGTTGCTGAGGAAGCGGTCGACGCGCATGGTCAGAAATCGGCAGGCAAAGGGGCGGGCATCTTACGGGATCGACCGGGCAGACGCTTGCAGTTGCGCCTCGACCTGAGCGCAGCGCGGGCACAGGCACGACTTGTCGCGCAGTTCTGGCGGCAGCGCTTCGAGGATTGCCGGATCGATACTCACGCCGTAGCACCAGCAGGCGCGGTCGGCGGTTCGCGGATCGGCCAGTGAGCAGTCGTTGCGTGCGCCACAGGCGGGGCAGAGGTCGGGTTGATTCATCAAGGGTCAGCCATAAACACGATGTGTACGCAGATGCCATTGCGGCCGGGTTGCGTGTATTGCGCATGATCGGCCTGAGGGCACGGCTGCGCAAGCTGTGCCATTGATCTGAAGGCCGGCGCCGCAGGGCACTCGGCATGAATTGCTCAGTCAAAACTGATGTCAGCCGGTCTGTGCCGACTGCTGTCGCTGGTCTTTCAGGAGGCCGTCATGCGTGTTCAAAAGCTGTTACGTCAAACGCTGCTCGGTGCAGTGCTCGGTCTGGGCTTGTCCGGTTGTTACTACTACGACGCTCCGCCCAATGTGTACGCAACGCCCTATTACTATCCCGGTTATTACTCTCCCTATTACTACGGCGGATATTACGGCCCGCGCTACTACGGCGGCGCCCGGTATTACTACGGTGGTTACGGCTATCGCGGCGGCTACGGGCGGGGTTATCACGGCGGCGGATATCACGGTGGCCACCACTAATCAGCGGCTGAATGACGGCGTGGACGGGTGAATAAGCTTTCATCAATCACTTGTTTCAACTTGTTGCAGAAACGCACCAGATTCGGAAAACGATGTCAGATCTTTCGTCAGTCACCGAATAAACGACTGATGCCTGCCAGCGTCGCTGGTGTGGGCAATCCGCGGTCCAGGAGGCCGCCATGTATCGCCGAATCCTACTGCTTGCCGTGTTGATGTTTTCCGTGGCCGGTTGTGCCCCTTACTCCTACGCAGACACCTATTACAGGTCGGAGGTCTACACCTCACCCGCACCGGCGTACTACAGCGGTGGCGGCAATTATTACAGCGGTGGCAGCACGTATTACTCGGCCCCGCGCTACTACCAGCCAGCACCACGTTACTACCAGCCGGCTCCGCGTTATTACTCGCAGCCGCGCTATTACCAGCCGGCACCGCGTCATTACGACAACCGTGGCTGGCGCGGCAATGATCGTGGCAACTGGAACGATCACCGTCGTGGTGGCTGGGATGATCATCGCGGTCGCGGCAATTACGACCGACACAGCGACCGAGGTGACCACAACGGTCGCGGCAACCGCTGGTAACACCTGCAAAGAAAAGCGGCGCATAAAGCGCCGCTTTTTTTGTGCCTGAATTTTAGTAGGAAGACAAATCCGCCAACGGATGCCGCCCCTCCCAGACCTTGTGAAAATGCGCCTCGACCACCGCCTCCGGCACATTGTGAATGTCCGGCCAGTGCCAATGCGGTTTCTGATCCTTGTCGATCAATCGCGCCCGAACCCCTTCGCTGAATTCCGGATGGCGGCAGCAGTTGAGGCTCAGGGTGTATTCCATCTGAAAAACTTCGGCCAAGGACATATGGCGTGCGCGGATGATTTGTTCCCAGACCAGATGCGCAGTCAGCGGCGAGCCTTCGCTCATAGTCTTGGCCGCGCGGGCGAGTAATGGGTCGCGGCTGTCGCGTTGCAGGCTGATGGCTTTCCAGGCGCAGGTGACGTCGCTGACATCCAGCAGTTCGTCGATTTGGTGTCGGCGTGGCAACCACTGAGCTTCGGGCATCTGTGCCACGGCTTCCTGTTGCAGCGCCTTGAGCAGACTGTTGAGCTGCATCGGGGTCTGTTCCTGCCAGTTCAGTTGCAGCAAGCCTTCGATCAGTTCCGGCTGTTGTTCGTCGAGCAGGAAACGGTCGGCCAGATCCAGATCAATCGCATCCCGGCCGTTCATGTGTGCGCCGGTCAAACCAAGAAACAAACCGAGCTTGCCCGGCAGTCGCGACAGAAACCAGCTGGCGCCGACATCCGGGTACAGACCGATGGTGATTTCCGGCATCGCCAGTCGGCTGCTTGGGGTGACGATGCGTGTGCTCGCGCCTTGCAACAGACCCATGCCGCCGCCGAGCACGTAGCCATGGCCCCAGCAGATCAGCGGTTTCGGGTAGGTATGCAGGCTGTAGTCCAAACGGTATTCCGCGCTGAAAAACTGCGCCGCCAGTGGTGGAACTTCACCGGGGTGGGCACGGCAAGCCTCCACCAGACTGCGTACTTCGCCGCCAGCGCAGAAAGCCTTGGCGCCGTTGCCGCGCAGCAGTACGCAGACGATTTGCGGGTCTTTGGCCCAGGCGTTCAGTTTGTCGCTGAGGGCATTGATCATCGGCAGGGACAGCGCATTCAGCGACTTTTCAGCGTCCAGGCTGGCGATGCCGAGGCGGGCGCCGTCGGTGCCGGTACGTTCTTCGAAGTGCAGATTCATCGTGACCTCGATCGGGAAATTGAGCGTTCAGTATGATCGCTGTGTGGGAAAGTGCCGGATCTGCGTCAGATCAATTGACAAGCGTGGTCGGCTTTCCTAGGGTTCGCCCCATTGTTTTTGCCGGATATGACCATGACTGCTGACGACCGTATCAAACTCGAACCAAGCTGGAAGGAGGCACTGCGTGCTGAGTTCGACCAGCCTTACATGGCAGAGTTGCGCAATTTTCTGCAGCAGGAGCGGGCAGCCGGCAAGGAAATCTACCCGCCGGGCCCGATGATTTTCAATGCGCTGAATTCAACGCCGCTGGATAAAGTCAAAGTGGTGATCCTCGGCCAGGACCCTTACCACGGCCCGGGCCAGGCCCATGGTTTGTGCTTCTCGGTGCAGCCGGGCGTGCCGGCGCCGCCGTCGCTGGTCAACATCTATAAAGAGTTGAAGCGCGATCTGAACATCGATATCCCCAGCCATGGCTATTTGCAGAGTTGGGCCGATCAAGGCGTGTTGATGATCAACACCACCATGACCGTCGAACGCGCCAACGCAAACGCGCACAAGGACAAGGGCTGGCAGTTTTTCACTGACCGGATCATCGAACTGGTCAGCGAGCGGCAGCCGCATCTGGTGTTCATGCTGTGGGGCGCGCATGCGCAGAGCAAGCAGAAGCTGATCGATGCGACCAAGCATCTGGTGCTGACCTCGGTGCATCCGTCGCCGCTGTCGGCTTATCGTGGATTCTTGGGTTGCGGGCATTTCAGCCGGACCAACAAGTTTCTTGAGCAGAATGGCGAAGCGCCGATTGAGTGGCGTTTGCCGCCGGTTTGATGTTGGCCTGATGGGCCCCATCGCTGGCAAGCCAGCTCCCACAGAGTTTTGGGATGTACACATAATTTGTGGCACACACAAAAACCTGTGGGAGCTGGCTTGCCAGCGATGAAGTTGACTCGGTGTTACTCGGGATTACGATTCCAGTACTTGAACAACGGCTCCGCCAGAAACAGCACAAACAACAGCCGCATCACCTGCATCGCCGTCACCAGTGGCACCGACAATTGCAGGGTCTCCGCCGTCAGACTCATCTCCGCAATCCCACCGGGCATCATGCCCAGCGTCAGTGAACGCAGATCCAGTTGAGTCAACGCACTCAACCCCAACGCCGCCAATGTCGCAATCAACATGGTCAGCGCCGTGCCGATCAACGTGCGCCCCATAAACGATGGCGCCCGCCGAAAGAATTGCCGGTTGAAGTGACAACCCAACCCACTGCCAATCAGCCACTGACCGATCTGGCTGCCGCCATCCGGCAGACCGATGTGCAAATCCCAGGCAATGCTCACCGTGGCGCTCACCAGCAACGGCCCGAACAGCCATGGATTGGGTTGACGCAAACTTTGCCAGAGCCAGGCGAGCAGGGCGCCTGCCGGAAACAGAATCGCCAGCCAACGCCAATCGACATTGCCGGCGTGGGAGATCGGCGTACCGTCGCCCAGCAGATACTTGAAGGCTGCCGGCACGCAGAGCACCACCACCAGCACCCGCAAACTCTGACCCGCAGCGACATGGCTGAGCTTGGCGCCGTTGCGAGCGCCAAGGTTGACCATCTCGCCGGAGCCGCCGGGCATGCTGGAGAAAAATGCGGTGGCGCGATCTTCACCGGTACGGCGCATCAACCACACGCCAACCACGGCGGACAGGCTGGTGACCAAAGCACCGAAGAAAATCAGACCGAAGTGACTCAGTACCTGCTCCATCACCACCGGGGTGAAGTGCAGGCCGATGCCGATACCGACGATCCACTGGCCGCACTTGCGGCCGCCAGGGATTTCGGTCAATTGCCATGGAGTGAGGCAGCGTACGAGGATGATCGCAAGCAACGAGCCGACCATCCACGGTAGTGGCCAGCCGATCTGGCTGGCGAGGTAACCGCCAAGCAGACCGACCAGCGGGGTCGCCCACCAACCGCGCAGGGACGAGCGATCAAACATCGGCGATGGCGCGTTGCGCTGCCGAACGTTTGCGCCAGATACGGATGATCGGCATTGCCAGCATGATCACCGTCAACACCCAGCAACCGACCGTGATCGGGCTCGACCAGAGGATTTCCAGTGCACCGTTGGAGATCGACAGGGCGCGACGAAGGTTTTGCTCCATCAGACCGCCGAGGATGAACCCCAGCAGTAGCGGCGACAACGGGAAGTCCAGCTTGCGCAGGATGTAACCGAAGATGCCGATACCTATCATCAGGAACAGGTCGAAGGTGGTGGCGTGCACCGCGTAGACGCCGATCCCGGTAATGATCGCGATGACCGGCACCAGTGCCCAGTTCGGCACAGCGAGGATGCGGGTAAACACACGGATCATCGGGATGTTGAGGACGATCAACATGACGTTGGCGATAAACAGCGAAGCGATCAGGCCCCAGACGATGTCCGGTTGTTGCTGGAACAACAGCGGACCCGGCGTGATGTTGTACAGCGACAACGCACCGATCATCACCGCCGTGGTGCCCGAACCCGGAACACCGAGGGTCAGCATCGGCACGAGTGCGCCGCACGCCGCGCCGCCGATGGCGGTTTCCGGCGCTGCCAGACCGCGAGCGTCGCCCTGGCCGAATTTGCCGCTGGCACCGGCGATGCGTTTTTCGGTCATGTAGGCCACGGCGCTGGCCAATGTCGCGCCAGCTCCCGGCAGCACGCCCATGATGAAGCCGAGCACGCCGCAACGCAGGTTCACGGTGAATACCGACGCCGCTTCCTTGAAGTTGAACATCATGCGGCCGGTGGCTTTCACAGCTTCCTGGCCATGGTGGGTTTTTTCCAGCAGCAGGAGGATTTCGCTGATGGAGAACAGGCCCAGTACCAGCACCACAAACTGGATGCCGTCGGTCAGGTGGATGTTGTCGCCAGTGAAGCGATACACGCCGCTGTTGGCGTCAATGCCTACGGTCGAGAGGAACAGACCGATCAACGCTGCAATAAACGTTTTCAACGGACGGTCACCGGCCATGCCGCCGAGACAGACAATCGCGAACACCATTAGCACGAAGTATTCCGCCGGTCCGAAGGCAATCGCCCATTTCGCCAGCAACGGGGCGAACAGCACCATGCCGCAAGTGGCGATGAACGCGCCGATGAACGAACTCCACGCCGACAGCGACAGCGCCACACCCGCCAGGCCTTTGCGGGCCATCGGGTAGCCGTCGAGGGTGGTCATCACGGTGGATGCTTCGCCCGGGATGTTCAACAGGATCGAGCTGATGCGGCCGCCGTATTCGCAGCCCAGATAAACGGCTGCCAGCAGAATCAATGCCGATTCCGGTGGCAGACCCAAAGCGAATGCAATCGGGATCAGCAGCGCCACGCCGTTGATCGGGCCGAGGCCCGGAAGCAGGCCGACGACGGTGCCGATCAGGGTGCCGCAGAGTGCAGTCACCAGGTTGTACGGGCTCAGCGCGACGCCGAAACCCTGACCCAAATAGCCAAGAGTATCCATATCAGTTCTCCAGAACGCTGAGCAGGCCGAGCGGCAGCGGAACGTCCATCAATCGGTCGAACAGCAGGTAAAGACCGACGGCCATCAGGCTGATGATCACGGCGCTCGGCAGCCAGCGGCCGCCATACAGGCGTGCCATCGGAATGCCGGTGATGATGCTGGCGACGATGAAACCAAGGGGTTCGAACGTGCCGGCGAACACCAGCAACAGCACGACGCAGATGGCGATCTTGGTCAGGGTCGGGCGATCCAGTGGCGGTTCGTCATCGCTGTGTTTGATCGGCGCCGGACGAAATGCCATGTACAGCAGCGCGGTGCCCATCAAGGCGAGCATCAGCAGCGGGAAGGCGCGGGGGCCGACCGGTTCGTAGGAAAAAGCCGCTTGGTACGGCCACGCCATCAGTGCCAGGCCGACACAGACCAGCAGCAGCAGCGAGGCGAAAATGCGTTGTAAGAGCATGGGGAACTCCTGGGCCGTGACCTCGATGCGCGAGGTCACGGCCGCTAGACAAAGACGATCACTGAATCAGGCCGAACTCTTTGGCCAGCACTTTGTAGTCCGCAACCTGCTTCTTCACGTAGGTGTCCAGTTCCGGGCCGGTCATGGCGAACGGGAACAGTTCACGCTGATCGCGCAGCTTGGCGAAGTCTTCCGAGGCCAGCAGTTTGTCGAAGGCCGCTTTCCACCAGGCGTAGTCTTCATCGCTGACTTTTGGCCCGAGGTAGAAGCCGCGCACCACCGGCCAGACGATGTCGTAGCCCTGTTCCTTGGCGGTCGGGATGTCTTTCATTTCCGGCTCGTCGAGACGCTTGTCGGCGAACACCGCCAGCAGACGCATGTCGCCGCTCTGGATGTGCGGCATGGAGTCGGAGATGTCGGTGCTGCCGACCTGAATGTGGCCGCCGAGCAGGGCAGTGGCGATTTCGCCGCCACCTTCGAGAGCGACGTAACGCAGGTCACGCGGGTTGATCCCGGCAGCCTTGGCGATCAGTGCGGTCTGCATCCAGTCCTGGCTGCCGACGGTGCCGCCGGAACCGATCACTACTTTGCTCGGATCTTTCTTCAGCGCCTGTACCAGATCGTCGAGAGTCTTGTAGGGCGAATCGCTTTTCACTGCGATGGCGCCGTAGCTGGTGCCGACCGCTGCCAGCCAGCGCACGTTGGTTTCGTCGAAACGACCGAACTTGCCCTGCGCCAGGTTCAACAGCGAACCGCTCGACCATGCCACCAGCGTGCCAGCATCGGCCGGGCGCTGCGCGACCACTGCGTTGTAGGCCACCGCGCCAACGCCACCGGGCATGTAGGTCACACGCATCGGTTTGGTCAGCAGTTTTTCGTTGACCAGCGCGCTTTGCGCCAGTTTGCAGGTCAGGTCGAAACCACCACCCGGGGAGGCCGGGGCGATGCATTCCGGACGTTTCGGTTCGGCCATCAATTGGCCGGCGAACAGCATGCAACTGGCGGCCAGAGCCACTTTACGCAGTGATAAGTTCATTCAATTCTCCACGGTTTCTTGTTGTAAGGCTTTTATGTAGGAGCTGCCGAAGGCTGCGATCTTTTGATCTTCCGATCACAGCTCCAAGGCATTTCAATCAATTACCAAAGGGCAACGCTATAGCTCACCAGCAGACGCACTTCATCAGCGTCGCGAGCGGAGTAGTTGGAACGGTAGGTGGCATTGCGCAGACGCACGGCGACATCCTTCAGAGCGCCGCTTTGTACTACATATTTGATCTCGGAGTTGCGCTCCCACTCTTTGCCTTCTTCGCCGTTCTTCAGCTTGATGTTGTCACCGCTCAAGTAGCGGCTCATGAAGCTCAGGCCGGGAATGCCCAGTTTGGCGAAGTCGAAGTCGTAACGTGCCTGCCATGAGCGTTCTTCCGCGCCGGCGAAGTCGTTGATCTGCACGAAGTTGACCAGATACGGGTCGCTGCCATCGACATACGGGAAAGCGCTGTCGCCTGACATGTGCTGATAACCAGCAGTGAACTTGTGGCCGCTTAACGCATAGCTGACCAGACCGTTGAGGGAACGGTTGTCGATCTCGCCGCCACGGGCTGCGCCCTGATCGTCACTGACGGCGAATCGCAGGTCAGTGGCGAAAGTACCGGGGCCCATCGGACGCGAAGCAACCAGTCCGAAGAAGTGCTGGTTATAAACTTCGTCGAGTTGCGCGAAGTGGTAGCTGCCGGTGATCTTGTCGGTGAACTTGTAATCCACGCCGCCGAAATCGAAGTGTTTACCGGCGACGGCGCCTGCAAAGCGGCCGTTCTTGTTGTTGAGGGCGATGTCCTCGTAATCGGTGCTGTCGCGATCCTTGGCTTTCTCCAGACGACCGCCGGTAAAGGTCAGGTTCTTGATCTCTTTGGAGGTCAGCAAGCCACCTTCGAAGGTCTGCGGCAGGATGCGTCCGTCGTTGGGTTTGAGGATCGGCAGTTCGGGGATCAGGCTGCCGATTTTCAGTTCGGTGGCGGAGATTTTCACTTTGCCGGTCAGGCCAAGTTTGGAGTACTCGTCTACCGCGCGCCCATCGCTGTCAGTCGGCAACAGACCGGTGCCGGTGCGGTCGGGACTCGAATCGAGCTTGACCCCGAGCATGCCCAGCGCATCGACACCGAACCCCACGGTGCCGTCGGTGTAACCCGACTGCAGATTGAGCATGAAGCCTTGAGCCCACTCATCGCGCTTTGATTGCTGGGCACTGGTGCCGTCGCGGAAATCGCGGTTGAAGTACATGTTGCGGGTTTCGAAAGTCGCGGAGCTGTCTTCGATGAAGTCGGCAAAACTCACGGGAGAGAATCCGGCGAGAGCGGCGGCACTGGCGAGGGCGGTGTGGCTGAAACGGGAAGGACGAACAGGCGTAAGAGCCTTGGTCTGCAAGGACGGCATGCGAGGTGTACTCCGTTTATTGTTCTTATTGGTCGAAAACGCTTCGAGGCGTTTTTCTTTACGCTGTGTGGCATCAGCGACGGCAGTCGGAACTGTCCGTGGGCCGACTGTAACCAGCTAACCTTTCGCTAACCTTTCAGCTGGCTTTCGCGGTTTTCAGGCTTCACAGCAGCGATTGCGGCTGTAAACTCCGCCGCAAAGAGTGGCGTCGGCCATCCGTGAATGAGGTAAAGATCCATGCGTGTTCTGCTCGTCGAAGACCATCTGCAACTGGCCGAAAGTGTTGCCCAGGCGCTCAAGAGCACCGGTCTGACCGTGGATGTGTTGCACGACGGCGTGGCCGCCGATCTGGCCCTGACCAGCGAGGAATACGCGGTGGCGATTCTCGATGTCGGCCTGCCGCGCATGGACGGTTTTGAAGTACTCGCGCGTCTGCGTGCGCGGGGCAAGAACCTGCCGGTATTGATGCTGACCGCGCGTAGCGATGTGAAGGATCGCGTGCATGGCCTCAATCTTGGTGCTGACGATTACCTCGCCAAACCGTTCGAATTGACGGAACTTGAAGCTCGGGTCAAAGCCCTGTTGCGCCGCAGTGTGCTCGGCGGCGAACGCCAGCAGCGTTGTGGTGTGTTGACCTACGATCTCGACACTCGACGCTTCACTCTTGGCGAAGAATTGCTCACCTTGACCTCCCGTGAACAAGCAGTGCTCGAAGCGCTGATCGCCCGTCCGGGGCGGGTGATGAGCAAGGAGCAACTGGCCTCGCAAGTCTTCGGTCTCGACGAAGAAGCCAGCCCCGACGCCATCGAAATCTACGTGCATCGCCTGCGCAAGAAACTCGACGGCCAACCGGTGGCCATCGTGACCTTCCGTGGCCTCGGTTACTTGCTGGAAAGCCGCGATGCATAAGCCCAGCAGCCTGCGCTGGCGGTTGCTGTGGAATCTTGCACTGCTGTTGGTGGTGTTGATGCTGGCCAGTGGATTGAGTGCCTACTGGAATGGCCGCGAAGCTGCCGACACCGCGTATGACCGGACCTTGCTGGCCTCTGCGCGGACCATCGCTGCCGGCCTGTCCCAGCGCGACGGCACCCTCAGCGCCGACGTGCCTTACGTCGCCCTCGATACCTTTGCCTACGACAGTGCCGGGCGCATTTATTACCAGGTCAACGACATCCATCAGAAGCTGATTTCCGGCTACGAAAACCTTCCCGGTCCACCCCCCGGCACGCTGAGAACCGACGACTATCCGGCGTTGGCGCGTTTCTACAACGCGACGTACCGAGGGCAGAACGTGCGCGTGGTCAGCCTGTTGAAAGCCGTATCGGAACCGAACATGAACGGCATGGCGGAAATTCGCGTTGCCGAAACCGATGAGGCGCGAGTCAGCATGGCGCGCAGTCTGGCTGCCGATACGCTGCTGCGGCTGGGCATGCTGGCGATAGGCGCGTTGCTGTTGGTGTGGTTCGCCGTCAGTGCGGCGTTGCGACCCATCGAGCGTCTGCGCACGGCGGTGGAAGAGCGCCAGCCCGACGACTTGCGGCCCCTGCCGCTGGTGCAAGTGCAACATGAATTGTGGCCGCTGGTGCGGGCGCTCAATCACTTCACCGAACGGCTGCGCGGGCAGTTTGAGCGGCAGGCGCAGTTTATCGCTGATGCGGCGCACGAATTGCGCACGCCGCTGGCGGCGATCAAGGCGCGGCTGGAATTGGGCCTGCGTTCGAGTGAGCCGGAAGTCTGGCGCTCGACCCTTGAGTCGTCTGCGCAAAGTACGGATCGCCTGACGCATCTGGCCAATCAATTGCTGTCACTGGCGCGAGTCGAAAACGGTGCGCGGGCGATTGCCGAGGGCGGCGCGCAGTTGCTCGACCTCAGTCAATTGGCGCGGGAATTGGGCATGGCCATGGCGCCGCTGGCACATGCTCGGGGGGTGGCGCTGGCGCTAGAAGCTGACGAACCGGTCTGGCTGCGTGGTGAGCCGACGTTGCTCAACGAACTGTTGAGCAATCTGGTGGATAACGCGCTGGCGCATACGCCGTCCGGCGGCAATGTGATTCTGCGGGTTACGGCGCCGGCAGTGCTTGAGGTTGAAGATGACGGGCCGGGGATTCCGCTGGAAGAGCGAGACCGGGTGTTCGAGCGTTTTTACCGGCGCAACCAGCAAGTCGCGGGCTCGGGATTGGGCTTGGCGATTGTCGGAGAGATTTGCCGTGCGCATCTGGCGCAGATCACTTTGCATGATGGCGAAGAGGCGGGGTTGAAAGTGCGGGTGAGTTTTATTGCTGGATGATTTTTCGGTCTGTTTTGCTGGCCTCATCGCGAGCAGGCTCACTCCTATATTGGAATGCGGTCTCCTGTGGGAGTGAGCCTGCTCGCGATGGCAGCACCAAGGTCTTGGATCAATAAAACATCGTTCGCGATTCTTCCAGATCCGCGCACAGAACCGCGTTATCCGGGTCGATTCCGAGCTTGCGGAAGGCCGGAACACTGAGCGGATCAATGCGCGCAAAAGGATGGTCGGTGCCTTTGTGGCAATACAGGCTCGCCACTTGCACCAGATCGACGTAGTCGATGTCTTTCGAATCGCGTTTGAAATCCTGATAGCGCCCCGGCAGTTCTACCAGACGCTCCGGAAACTCCCAGACCCGCAGCAGTTTGTCGCCCAACAGCGGGTGAATGTGGTCGATCACATGATTCAGGCTGACTGGGTCCGAAAGCAGTTCGTAGTGGTCTTCGGCGTAAGTCAGGATCGGCAATACACCGATCTGGTGCACCAGACCGCCAAGCGCGGCCTGATCGGGCTTGAGTTGGGTGTAGCGACGGCACAGCGCGTAGCTGACCCCGGCGATCTCCAGACTCTTGCGCCAGACGTCGCGCATCTTCTGTTCGACCACCTCGGAGCGGGCATGGAATATCTGCTCCATCACCAGACCGATCGCCAGATTGCTGCTGTAATTGATGCCCAGTCGGGTGATGGCGGTGTGCAGATCGGTGACTTCCTGCGCGGCACGGAGCAAGGGGCTGTTGACCACTTTGATCAGGCGCGCCGACAACGCGGTGTCACGGCCGATTACCTTGCTCAGTTCGCTGACGCTGATTTCCGGATCTTCAGCGGCCTTGCGAATTTGCAGGGCCACTTCCGGTAATGTTGGCAGAACCAGGTCATCGTTATCGATGGCCTCAACCAAATCCTGTTGGACCTTTTCCGCCAGCTCGCTCATTTAGACTCTCTAGGGTGTAGCAACAAGTACTGCAAATCAGCGCTGGATTTCGCGGTCGCGATCCAGTTCGTAAGGCAAGTCGAGCAGTTGCAGCGCGGGGCCTTCAAGGGCGCCCAGGTGCAAATCACCGGCCTCGGCAGCTTCGGCCTGCAACACCGCCAACAGTTCAATCTGTTGTCCGGCGTAGGCGGCCAGTACCACTTCGCCGATGGAGCTGTTATGACTTGGTGCGAACAGTTGAGTGCCGGGCTCCGGCAGATCACTGGCTTGCAGGGTCAAGCGATATAGACGGCGCTTGAGCTTGCCGAGGTACTGCATGCGCGCAACAATTTCCTGGCCGGTGTAGCAGCCTTTCTTGAAACTCACGCCGCCGACGGCTTGCAGGTTGAGCATTTGCGGGATGAACAGCTCGCGGGTGCTCGGCATGACCTGGCCGATACCGGCGCGGATCTGGCCCAGCAGCCATTGATTCAGCTCGCCTTCCGGCAAGGTTGCGGACAATTTGCTTTTGATCGCGTCAGCCTGAGCGGCTGGCACCCAGAGTTCGGCTCGCTGTGGCGAGACACGAATCGCGATCAAGCCTTCGCTGCGCACTACGCTGTCGGTTTCTGCCGGCAGATCCAGGCCGAGGCTGCTCAGGGCGGCATCGCCATGTTCCAGACCAAAGCGTACCCAGGCGGCGCTTTCGTCGGTCAGTTTGGATTTGGAGAACACCGCGTACTTTTTCAGGTCCGCCAGTTGTGGCTCCAGCAACTCGCTGGCCATCGCCAGCAACACGCCGTCACCTTCGAGCAGAATGCGGAAACTCGACTGCATCCGGCCTTTCTGCGTGCAGCGTGCGCCGAGGCTGGCCTGGGTTTCGCTGAGGTAATTGATGTTGCAGGTCAATTGGCCTTGCAGAAATTTCCCGGCATCCACGCCGCGAACCGCGAGTACGCCTTCATGTGACAGGGTGCAGAAAAAAGCAGAATCGGCCATGGGTCATCGCAGGGTAAAAAGTCTGGGACACATCATAAGGGGGCGCTGTTGAAATGGGTAGTTGATAAAGGATCGGTGGCGCCCGACCAAAGCCGAGTGTTCGCCCCGCGTCGGCGCTGTATACTTGCCGCCAAATTTGAGGAGGGCCCCATGGTCGAACAAGTTGAACTGAATCGCCTCTTTTGGCATAGCCGTCGCGGCATGCTCGAACTTGACGTGCTGCTGGTGCCGTTCGTGAAAGAGGTTTATGCAGGCCTGAATCAGGTGGATCGCGATTTGTACGTGCGCCTGCTGGAGTGCGAGGATCAGGACATGTTCGGCTGGTTCATGGAGCGCAGCGAGTCTGAAGATCCGGAGCTGCAGCGCATGGTCCGGATGATTCTGGATCGTGTCCAGCCCAAGTAATACGTTCGAATGCCGCTGGCATGCCTCACGGCAATTGCTGGCGGCGTATCTGCTGGCCCAGGCGTTCGCTCTGGGTTCGTTGTTTCTGCTTTCGATTCCCCTCTGGGCAACCTTGCTCGGGGTTTTCGGCTGCCTGCTTCATGGCTTTTGGCTTTTGCCGCGGCAGATTCTGTTGAGTCATCCCAAGGCATTTCGCGGCTTGCGCCGTGATGCCGATGGCTGGCAATTGTGGAATCAGGCGGATGGCTGGCAAGCGGTGCAACTGCGCCCCGACAGCCTGGCGCTGCCGTTGATCGTGGTGCTGCGGTTCCGTTTGCGCGGAGAGCGGCGGGTGAGATCGATCTGCGTGCCGCGAGATTCGCAGGCGGCGGATTTGCACCGGCGCCTGCGAGTGCGGCTCAAGTTCAGTCGACGTAGGTGGGCGGCACCAGAATAGTGTCCAGCGCTTCGGGCAGCATGTCCGGGTAGTCGAGGGTGTAATGCAGGCCGCGACTTTCCTTGCGTGCCATGGCCGAGCGGATCATCAGTTCGGCAACCTGAGCGAGGTTGCGCAGCTCGATAAGGTCACGACTGACTTTATAGTTGCTGTAGAACTCGTCGATCTCGTCCAGTAACAGTCGCACGCGATGCTCGGCACGCTGCAAGCGCTTGTTGGTGCGCACAATACCGACGTAGTCCCACATGAACCGCCGCAATTCATCCCAGTTGTGCGCGATGATCACGTCTTCGTCGGAATCGGTTACCTGGCTGGCGTCCCAGACGGGCAGGGCGCTCGGCGCGGCGACGTCTGAAAGCTGCTGAATAATGTCGGTAGCGGCCGAGCGCGCATAGACGAAGCATTCCAGCAGCGAGTTGCTGGCCATGCGGTTGGCGCCGTGCAGGCCAGTGAAACTGGTTTCGCCGATGGCGTACAGGCCTGGCACGTCGGTGCGCCCCTGTTCGTTGACCATCACGCCGCCGCAGGTGTAATGCGCGGCCGGTACTACCGGGATCGGTTGTTTGGTGATGTCGATGCCAAATCCGAGGCAACGCTCGTAAACCGTCGGGAAGTGGGTCTTGATGAACGCTTCCGGCTTGTGGCTGATGTCGAGATAGACGCAATCGACACCCAGGCGCTTCATTTCGTGGTCGATGGCGCGGGCAACGATGTCGCGCGGCGCCAGTTCGAGACGTTTGTCGAAGCGATACATGAAGCGTTCGCCGTTCGGCAGCTTCAAATGTGCGCCTTCACCGCGTAATGCTTCGGTGATCAAAAAGCTTTTGGCCTGCGGGTGATAGAGGCAGGTGGGGTGGAACTGGTTGAATTCCAGGTTCGCCACCCGGCAGCCGGAGCGCCAGGCCATAGCGATGCCGTCACCGCAGGCGCCGTCGGGGTTACTGGTATAGAGGTAGACTTTGGCCGCGCCGCCGGACGCGAGAATCACGAAGCGTGCGCCGTAAGTGTCGACTTCGCCGGTGGCGCGATTCAATACGTAAGCACCGAGGCAGCGCTCGCCATCCATTCCCAGACGTTTTTCGGTGATCAGATCAACGGCAACCCGTTGCTCGAGCAATTCGATATTCGAACGCTTTCTGGCCTGAGCCAGCAGGGTGGTGAAGATCGCAGCGCCGGTGGCGTCGGCAGCGTGGATGATGCGCCGATGGCTGTGGCCACCTTCGCGGGTCAGGTGAAATTCGAAGCCACCGTCTTCGGTGCCGGACTGCTCGTCGCGGGTGAAGGGCACGCCTTGATCAATCAGCCATTGAATCGCTTCGCGGCTGTGTTCGACAGTAAAGCGCACTGCGTCTTCGTGGCACAGCCCGCCGCCGGCATTCAAGGTGTCATCGACGTGAGATTCGACAGTATCGGTGTCGTCCAGCACGGCGGCGACGCCGCCCTGGGCCCAATAGGTCGAGCCGTTGGCCAGATCGCCCTTGCTCAATACGGCAATGCGCAAATGACCCGGCAGGGTCAGCGCGAGACTCAAACCGGCAGCGCCGCTGCCAATGACCAGAACATCGTGTTGAAACTGTTGGCTCATTTCAGGATTCCGCTCAAAGCGACCCGGGTCGGGGTTGGCGCAAGACACCTGGATCGGCGAGTCAAGACAGCCACACAGCCCACTAGTATATAGAGGGGTGGGGCGGCACAATAGCCGGGCCTGTATGGCATTGTGAAACTACTGTGACTGGAAAAACCTGACGCTTCGTCGGGAGTTTTTCTCCCGAGTTTTGGGAGAAGGCGACTGTATCGATGATGAAACAGACTATTTCGGCTCAGGGTCGCCCAATGTCGAGTCAGCGGCGCTATAAATAATTGGAACTTTTGCCAAAGGCCCAAGATCAATAGACAGTTGCCTGAAACACGGGACAGTGTCGGCTTCAATGCAGAATCTGCGGTTGGGTTCTTGCCGGCGAACCGATGAAAAGATTATTCGCGCAGCCGGTTTATCCCGCGCTGCGTTTTTCGTGCGTGCCAAATCAGAGCCCGCAGGAAACTTGCCTGGAGGGGGAGAACTTTTGCGAAAAGCCCGAGTCTATGTTTGCAAGTCTGGTCGTTTAGTTATGCAAGCCTCCTCCATGCTTATCGAGGAGTGTTCATGCTAACCCAGGAAGAGGATCAGCAGCTGGTCGAGCGCGTTCAGCGCGGTGACAAGCGAGCTTTCGATCTGCTGGTGCTGAAATATCAGCACAAAATTCTCGGGTTGATCGTGCGTTTTGTGCACGACACCCATGAAGCCCAGGACGTTGCTCAGGAAGCCTTTATCAAGGCGTACAGGGCATTAGGTAACTTTCGCGGAGACAGCGCGTTTTATACGTGGCTTTACCGCATCGCCATTAACACGGCGAAAAATTATCTGGTTTCACGCGGCCGTCGGCCGCCGGATAGCGATGTAAGTTCTGAAGACGCAGAGTTCTACGATGGCGATCACGGCCTCAAGGATCTGGAGTCTCCTGAACGTGCACTGCTGCGGGATGAGATCGAAGGCACCGTCCATCGAACCATTCAGCAACTGCCAGAGGATTTGCGTACGGCTTTAACTTTACGTGAATTCGATGGTCTGAGTTACGAGGACATTGCGAGCGTCATGCAGTGTCCGGTGGGTACCGTGCGCTCCCGGATTTTCCGCGCCCGGGAGGCCATCGATAAAGCCCTGCAGCCGTTGTTGCAGGAAAACTGAGACAGCGGCGACAGCCAAGAGAGGAACGCCATGAGTCGTGAAGCCCTGCAGGAATCGCTGTCCGCAGTGATGGATAACGAAGCGGACGAACTGGAACTGCGTCGGGTGATCAATTCGCTCGATGATGTAGAAACCCGTGACACCTGGGCTCGTTACCAGATCGCTCGGGCAGCCATGCACAAGGATCTGCTGCTTCCGCGTCTGGATATCGCTGCGGCAGTCTCTGCTGCGCTGGCAGATGAGACGGCACCGGCTAAAGTAACCCGCAGCCCTTGGCGCAACCTGGGCCGTCTGGCTGTTGCAGCCTCGGTGACTGTTGCGGTGCTGGCAGGTGTTCGCCTGTACAACCAGGACGAAATCGCCGGTGTTGAACTGGCGCAACAGTCCAATCAGCCATCGCTGGTAGCACCACAGGCTAAAGGCCCGGCTGTTTTGGCCGGCTACAAAGAAAGCTCGGAAACCACCGGCCCTATGGCCAACGGCGTACTGCAAGGTCAGCCAGGCTGGCACGACCAGCGTCTGCCGGGTTATCTGCGTCAACACGCTCAACAGGCAGCTCTCAAAGGCACTGAAAGCGCCCTGCCTTATGCGCGTGCAGCAAGCCTGGAAAACCGTTAAGGAGGATCATGCGCTCCATACCTCTACTTTCGCTTCTGCTCAGCGGCTGGTTCATTGTTCCAGCCCACGCCGACGAGGCCCAGGACTGGTTGACCCGTCTGGGCCAGGCCGAGCAGCAGCAGAGCTTTCACGGCACTTTCGTTTACGAGCGTAATGGTAGTTTTTCTACCCACAACATCTGGCATCGCGTCCAGAATGGTCAGGTCCGCGAGCGTTTGCTTCAGCTCGACGGCTCGGCTCAGGAAGTCGTGCGTGTTGATGGGCATACTCAATGCGTCAGCGGCACTCTGATTGCGGGTTTGGGAGACTCTCCCAACTCGAGCGCTCGTTCTCTTGATCCTCAAAAGCTGAAAAATTGGTATGAGCTTGCCGTCATTGGCAAGTCGCGCGTGGCCGGGCGGGATGCAGTAATTGTCTCGCTCACGCCTCGAGACCAGCATCGATACGGTTTTGAACTGCATCTGGATAAGCAAACCGGGTTGCCCCTGAAGTCATTGTTGCTCAATGACAAGGGCCAACTGCTGGAGCGCTTCCAGTTCACCAGTCTCGATACTGCCGAAGTTCCTTCCGATAAAGATCTTCAGGCCGGTTCCGATTGCAAGGCAGTCACCCTCGACAGTGACAAGGCTTCAGCGGTGAAAACGGCTCAGGTCTGGCATTCGGAGTGGCTGCCGCCAGGATTCGAACTGACCAGCAGTACCTCGCATAAAGACCCGGAAACCAAGACTCAGGTCAACAGCCTGATGTATGACGACGGTCTCGCACGTTTTTCTGTCTTCCTTGAGCCGCTCAATGGTGCCACAGTCACCGATACCCGGACTCAATTAGGGCCTACAGTTGCAGTATCCCGCCGCCTGACCACGCCTGAAGGCGAAATGATGGTGACGGTGGTCGGCGAAATTCCTATCGGTACTGCCGAACGAATTGCGTTGTCGATGCGTAACGACAGTGCTGCAACCAGCAAGCAGTGAGCTGATTTCAGTCATTTCCACTTCGTCGCCGAGACGTTGAAATGTTTGCTGAGCATTTTCATTTGCAAATCACCCGAAAGTTTTTTATAGGTCAGAGCCTCACGGCTCTGGCCTTGTTTGTTTCAGGAACAAAAATACCGGCCAGTGGTTTCCGGTGTTCTTGGCTCCATATCGCTAAACCCTGCTCGTCGTAACGGGAGCTGTATGTCGATACCTAGTTTGAAGTCTTGTTTTTCCATTATTGCCACCGTGCTGGTGCTCGGTCAGGCGGTTCCTGCTGCGCAAGCGGCCGACCTGCCGGACTTCACCCAGTTGGTCGAACAGGCCTCGCCAGCGGTGGTGAACATCAGTACCACGCAGAAACTGCCTGATCGCAAAGTGAATCAGCAGATGCCTGACCTGGAAGGACTGCCGCCGATGCTGCGCGAGTTCTTCGAGCGCGGCATGCCTCAGCAGCGTTCGCCGCGTGGTGATCGCCAGCGTGAAGCGCAATCGCTGGGTTCGGGTTTCATCATTTCTCCTGATGGCTACATCCTGACCAACAACCATGTGATTGCCGACGCCGACGAAATCCTCGTACGCCTGGCTGATCGCAGCGAAATGAAAGCCAAGCTGGTCGGCACCGATCCACGTTCCGACGTAGCCCTGCTGAAAATCGAAGGCAAGGATCTGCCGGTGCTGAAACTCGGCAAATCCCAGGACTTGAAGGCTGGCCAGTGGGTTGTTGCTATCGGCTCGCCGTTCGGCTTTGACCACACGGTGACCCAAGGCATCGTCAGCGCCGTCGGTCGTAGCCTGCCGAATGAAAACTATGTGCCGTTCATCCAGACCGACGTGCCCATCAACCCGGGTAACTCCGGTGGCCCGCTGTTCAACCTGAACGGTGAAGTGGTCGGGATCAACTCGCAGATCTACACCCGCTCCGGTGGCTTCATGGGCGTGTCGTTCGCGATCCCGATCGACGTGGCAATGGACGTTTCCAATCAACTGAAAAGTGGCGGCAAAGTCAGCCGTGGCTGGTTGGGCGTGGTTATCCAGGAAGTGAACAAGGATCTGGCCGAGTCGTTCGGTCTTGATAAGCCGGCCGGTGCGCTGGTGGCACAGATTCAGGATGACGGTCCGGCAGCCAAGGGCGGCCTGCAAGTGGGCGACGTGATCCTGAGCATGAACGGCCAGCCAATCGTCATGTCCGCTGACCTGCCACATCTGGTCGGCGCACTGAAGGCGGGTGCCAAAGCCAATCTCGAAGTGATTCGTGAAGGCAAGCGCAAGAATGTCGAGCTGACTGTCGGCGCGATCCCGGACGAAGACAAAGAGCTGGATGCACTGCCGAAAACCGGTGCAGAAAGCAGCAGCAACCGTCTGGGGGTTTCGGTCATCGAACTGAGCGCCGAGCAGAAGAAGACTTACGACCTTAAAGGTGGCGTGGTCATCAAAGACGTTCAGGATGGTCCAGCGGCTTTGATCGGTCTGCAACCGGGTGATGTCATCACTCACCTGAACAACCAGGCAATCGGCTCCACCAAGGAGTTCGCTGAAGTCGCCAAGGCACTGCCGAAGAATCGTTCGGTGTCCATGCGCGTTCTGCGTCAGGGCCGAGCCAGCTTCATCACGTTCAAACTGGCTGAATAATCTGGTTGTGGTGAAATAAAAAACCGCCTCGAAAGAGGCGGTTTTTTTATACCTGAAGCTTTTTGCTTGGCGAGGGCTTCAACCCATCATGTCCTTGATCATGCGCTCCTGCTCCATCAACTCACGTTGGCGAGCATCGATGCGCGAAGACAGTGGGAAGTTACTGCCGGCCTTGCGCTTGGCGAAGTCCAGTTGCTGGATCGCCTGACGATAGTCGCCGACCAGCGCAAAGTATTCCGCGCGTGCCTGGTGCAGACCAATAATGTTCCCGGACAAGCCACGGGTTTCCGCAACCTGATACCAGACATCCGGATCGTTTGGACGTGACTTGAGCAAGCCTTCCAGCGCCTTCTCCGCATCGGCGGCACGGTTCTGTTTGAGCAGCAGATCGACACGAACCTGATTGAGCGGGTAGTTGCCCGGATACTGGGTGAGCATTCGGTCAACCCGCGACTGAGCATCGGGCAGGCGATTGTTGGTGATGTCCAGATCGATCTGCGCGAGGTTGTAGATGATCTCGTTCGGCGACTTGGCCAGCAGCAACTTGAGATTCTCTCGTGCTTCGTTCAACTGGCCACCCTTGATCTGTGCGATTGCCAGACCGTAGCGCGCCACGTCGCTCTTCGGGTTTTCTTCCAGCTGTGCACGGAAACGTTTTGCGCCCAGTCCCGGCGTTTCTTCGTAGATCAGCTGCACGCGTGCACGAATCAGTTGATAGCGCATGCTGTCTTCGATGCCGCCCGGCGGCGCTTGTTCGGCGCGGTTGCGGGTGTCGGCGATCCGCGATTCGGTAACCGGGTGAGTCAGCAGGAATTCCGGCGGCTTGGCGTCGAAACGATACTGGCGCATCAGGCGCTCGAACATGGTTGGCATCGAGCGTGGGTCGTATCCAGCCTTTTCCAGATTGAGGATGCCGATGCGGTCGGCCTCCTGTTCATTCTGACGGGAGAAGGTGCGTTGCGACTGAATCGCCGCAGCCTGAGTACCGGCGATGGTCGCAATCCCGGCTTCACCACCGCCGGCTGCCGCGATGACGATACCGGCCAGCAGCGCAGCCATCATTGGCACCTGCATCCGTTGCGAGGCTTCGACGCCGCGAGCAAAGTGGCGTTGCGACAAATGAGCCAGTTCGTGAGCCAGTACCGAGGCATATTCGCCTTCGGTCTGCGCGTTGAGGAACAAGCCACCGTTGACCCCGACCACGCCACCCGGCGCCGCGAAGGCGTTGAGCTGCGGGCTGTTGATCAGGATGAATTCCAGGCGCCGGTCGGTGACCTGACTGGTTTCCACCAGCTTATAAACGCTGGACTCGACGTAGTCCTTGAGCTGCGGATCGTTGAGCTGTGAAACCTGGCTGCGCAACATGGCTAGCCAGGCGCGACCGAGCTGATATTCCTGTTGTGGCGAGACAATGGCAGAACTGGCGTCGCCAAGTGACGGCAGATCGTCGGCAAAGCCCGGTGAGGCGAGCAGGCAAGCGAGCGTCAGCAGGGTAGGGCGCAGAAAAGTCATGCACAAAGCCTTAGAAGACAAAGACCTTACTGTAGCCGGACACCGGGCCTGCGACCAGATATTCTAGGCAGCTCAAACACCTGAACCGGAGTGACGCAATGACTGACGCTGTAGCCCATGACTGTGAATTGGACGCCAGTGGCCTGAATTGCCCGTTGCCGTTGCTCAAGGCGAAGATGGAACTCAATAAGATGGCCAGCGGCGCCGTACTCAAGGTGATTGCCACCGATGCCGGTTCGCAGCGGGACTTCCGCACCTTTGCCAAATTGGCCGGTCATACGCTGCTGCGTGAAGAAGACGAAGCAGGCGTTTACCGTTACTGGCTGAAAAAAGCCTGATACCGACCGCGTAAAAGACCTAAGGATTATTGATGTTCAAAGTGTTACGCGACTGGATTCAGCGCTACTTCTCCGATGAAGAAGCCGTGGTGCTGGCGGTCCTGCTGATTCTCGCCTTCACCGCAGTGCTCACCCTCGGCGGCATGCTTGCGCCGGTTTTGGCCGGCATGGTGCTGGCGTATCTGATGCAGGGGCTGGTGGTCACTCTTGAGCGCTTGCGGGTGCCCGGAGGGGCGGCGGTAGGCCTGGTGTTTGCGCTGTTCATGGGGCTGTTGTTGGTGTTCATCGTGGTTGTGGTGCCGTTGCTCTGGCATCAGTTGATCACGCTGTTCAATGAACTGCCGGGGATGCTCGCCAAGTGGCAATCGCTGTTGCTGCTGTTGCCTGAGCGTTATCCGCACCTGGTCTCCGACGAGCAGGTATTGCAGGCCATCGAGGTGGCACGCGGTGAAATCGGCAAGTTCGGCCAGTGGGCGCTGACGTTCTCGCTGTCGAGTCTGCCGCTGCTGGTGAACATCATGATCTATCTGGTGTTGGTGCCGATCCTGGTGTTTTTCTTCCTCAAGGACCGGGCAATGATCGGAGAGTGGGTTCGCGGATATTTGCCGCGTGAGCGGGCGTTGATCACCCGGGTCGCCCAGGAAATGAACCGGCAGATCGCCAACTACATTCGCGGCAAAGTCATTGAGATCGTGATTTGTGGCGGGGTGACTTACATCGCTTTCGTTGCACTCGGACTCAATTACGCTGCGCTGCTGGCGTTGCTGGTCGGTGTTTCGGTGGTGGTGCCGTATGTCGGCGCTGTGGTGGTGACCGTGCCGGTGCTGCTGATTGCGCTATTCCAGTGGGGCTGGAGCGATCAGTTCATCTATCTGATGGCGGTCTACGGGATCATCCAGACGCTGGATGGCAACGTGCTGGTGCCGTTGCTGTTTTCCGAGGCGGTCAATCTGCACCCGGTGGCGATCATCTGCGCGGTGCTGTTGTTTGGCGGGCTGTGGGGGTTTTGGGGAGTGTTCTTCGCGATCCCGTTGGCGACACTGTTCAAGGCCGTGCTGGATGCGTGGCCGCGCAAGGAGCCGGTGGTGGCACCGTTGCTTTAAAGCAGGTTTTTGGTGAGGCTTATGGCCTCATCGCTGGCAAGCCAGCTCCCACAGGTTTAGTGTGTGCCGAAAACGTGTGGGAGCTGGCTTGCCAGCGATGGCGTCAGTGAGTGCGCCACAGAAACATCAGGCTTTGTTCAGCGCCTCGGCAGCAGCCAAAACCGCATCCACATGACCAGGTACCTTCACACCGCGCCATTCCTGACGCAGTACACCGTTCTTGTCGATAAGAAACGTGCTGCGATCAACGCCCATGTATTCCTTGCCATACAGCTTCTTCAACTTTATCACGTCGAACAACTGGCAGACGGCCTCGTCCTTGTCGCTGATCAGCTCGAACGGAAACTCCTGCTTGCACTTGAAGTTCTCGTGAGACTTCAGGCTGTCGCGTGAAACGCCGAAAACTTCGGTGTTGGCTGCCTGAAACGCCGCGTACTGATCACGAAAACCCTGGCCTTCAGTGGTGCAGCCCGGAGTGCTGTCCTTCGGATAGAAGTAGATCACCACTTGCTTGCCCTTGAGGGCCGCGAGGCTAACGGTCTGCCCGCTGGTGGCAGGTGCTTCGAAATCGGCAACCGGTTGGTCGATGACTACGGCCATGAAAGCTTCCTTACATTGGGTTTTGTGGGCGCCAAGGTTCGATCAGTGCATCCAGGTTCATCGCGTCGGCGAAATCCAGGAACTGGTCACGCAGCCAACTGATCTGGGTGCCTGCCGGCAGCGTCACGGTGAACGTGGCATTGAGCATGGTGCCGCCGGTCTGTGGTGCCTGATAGGTATCGCAGGTCAGGTTTTCCAACTCGACGTTGTGATCCATGAAGAACTGGCACAGCTCATTGATGATGTCCGGGCGATAAGCCGAGCTGACGTAAGCCACGTAAGGCAAAGCCTGCGGACGATTTTCCAGTGCAGCGCTGCGTACCACGTTGACGGTAAAGGCGTGCTTCTTGGCGAGACCCGACAGGCTGCCTTCCAGACGCGCGAGGGCGTCCCAGCTGCCAGAGATCTCAAGAATCAGCGCGCTGCACTCGCCATGGCGAGTCAGGCGTGAAGTGACCACGGCGCAGCGATTTTCATGGCTGGCGCGGCACAGGACGTTAGTCAGCTCCATGGGGTTGGCGCCGAGGGCACTGATGACAAGGAATTGTTCGCGAACTGTGGGGGTGGACATGCAGCATTCCTAAAGCGATGAGCGGTCGGTAGCTAAATGGGCGTTGTCCGCCGGGAAGCGCATGAGTATGCCTATTCGGAAAACCCCGGGCGCGGTTCGCAACTGACACCATTAATAGCAGTGGCGCGATGCGGCGACGCAGGAACGGGGTCTGGGAGGCCGAAAAGGGAGGCTGGAACCCGGCGTACAAGCTGATCTGTACCGATCAAAGTCTGAAGGGTAGCGAAAAGCGAGGCCAAGGGGAATGGCGGCAGCGCAGTACTTCGCTTGTGCAAGCATCTTGGCGCCAGTACCATTACCGCTCTCTTTTTCCGGCAGGAGCGTTTTCATGATTCGGGGCAGTATGGTGGCACTGGTCACACCCATGGATGCACAAGGGCGTCTTGACTGGGACAGCCTCCGAAAACTCGTGGACTTCCACCTTGAAAACGGCACCCATGCCATTGTCGCGGTCGGTACTACCGGCGAGTCGGCAACCCTTGATGTCGATGAACACATCGCGGTCATCAAAGCGGTGGTCAAGCAGGTCGATGGACGCATTCCGGTTATCGCCGGTACCGGCGCAAATTCGACTCGCGAAGCTGTCGAGCTGACCCGCAATGCCAAAGAAGCTGGCGCCGATGCCTGTCTGCTGGTGGTTCCGTACTACAACAAGCCGACTCAGGAAGGCTTGTACCAGCACTTCAAGTTCATCGCCGAAGCAGTCGATATTCCACAGATTCTCTATAACGTTCCTGGCCGCACGTCCTGCGACATGCAGGCCGAGACCGTGATTCGCCTGTCCACAGTGCCGAACATCATCGGCATCAAGGAAGCCACTGGCGACCTGACTCGCGCCAAGACCATCATCGATGGCGTGAGCAAGGACTTCATCGTGCTGTCCGGCGATGATCCGACCGCAGTCGAGCTGATCCTGCTGGGCGGCAAAGGCAATATTTCGGTCACCGCCAACGTCGCCCCGCGCGAAATGGCTGACCTGTGTGAGGCGGCGCTCGAGGGCGATGCCGACACCGCACGTGCAATCAACGAAAAACTGATGCCGTTGCACAAGGACCTGTTCATCGAAGCCAACCCGATTCCGGTGAAGTGGGCTTTGGTTGAAATGGGCCTGATGCACGAAGGCATCCGCTTGCCGCTTACCTGGCTGAGCACACCTTGTCACGAAACGCTTCGCACGGCTCTGCGCCAGTGCAGCGTCCTGGTTTAATTGAGGAAGTACAACGCATGAAGCGAATGGCCGGACTTTCCGCACTTGCCTTGATTATCTCCAGCACCAGTGGCTGCGGATGGGTCTGGGGCCCGGAAGGTTATTTCCGTGATCGCGGTAGCGATTACCTGGAAGCGCAACAGACTGCACCGATGCAACTGCCACCGGATGTCAGCACCACCAAACGTCTTGATCCGCTGTTGCCGATCCCGCGTAACGTGGCTGATGACACCGCCAAGGGCGAATACATCGTGCCGCGTCCACAACCGCTGTCGGCCATCGCCGATGCATCGGACTACTCGCTGCAAAAGAGCGGTGATTCGCGCTGGGTAATGGCCCAACATCCGCCGGCCGAAGTCTGGCCAGTGGCTGTGCAGTTCTTCCAGGACAACGGTTTCCGTCTGGATGAACAGCGTCCGCAAACCGGCGAGTTCACCACCACCTGGCAGCATTCCGACGAGCTCTCCGCAGCCATGGCCAAGCGCCTGAGAGCAGCGGGCGTCGCAGCCGACAGCCAAACTCGCGTGCGGGTACGCATCGAGCCGGGCGTGCAGCGCAATACCAGCGAAATCTACGTGGTCAGCGCTGAGCGTCCTGCCGGCAGCACTGCTGATGTGGACTTCACCAATCGTTCGGTCAACACCGGCCTCGACGCGGCGCTGGTCGACGACATGCTTGCGAGCATGAGCCGAATCTCCGAGAAGGGTGGTTCTGTGTCGATGCTGGCTTCGCGTGATTTCGATACGCCAAGCCGTGTCAGCCTCAACGAAGACGGCAGCGGTAACCCGGTGCTGAACGTTGGTCCTGATCTGGATCGTGCCTGGTCGAGCGTTGGTCGTGCACTGGAGCAAGGTCAGTGGCGCGTTGAAGACATCAACCGCAGTCTGGGTCTGTACTACATCAACCTGGCCGAAAAAGCCGAGAAGAAAGACGACAAGCCAGGCTTCTTCAGCAGCCTGTTCGGCAGTGCGCCGAGCAAGGAAGAAGTTGAAGCCCGCGCCGAGCGTTATCAGGTTCGCCTGAGCAAGGTCGGTGACAACGTTCAAGTGACCGTCGAGAAAAACATCAACACCGTTGCGCCAGCCGATGTGGCTCGCAAAGTGTTGAGCGTGATTCAGGACAATCTGGGCTGATCACATGCGTTTTGCCGTTCTCGGCAGCGGTAGCCAAGGGAACGGCACGCTGATCGCCAGTGCTGATACGTATGTGCTGGTGGATTGTGGTTTCTCCCTGCGAGAGACCGAAAAACGCTTGTTGCGTCTGGGTGTGAACCCGACGCAATTGAGCGCGATACTGGTGACCCACGAACATGCCGATCACGTGCATGGCGTGGGTTTGCTGTCTCGGCGTTACAATCTACCGGTCTACCTCAGTCGCGGCACACTGCGCGGGATGCGCAAACCGATTGAACCCGCAGGCTTCCTGGCCGGCGGCGAGCAACTGCAGATCGGCGCACTGAACATCGGGGTCATTGCCGTGGCCCATGATGCGCAAGAGCCGACCCAGTATGTATTCAGTGATGGTGAGCGGCGCTTCGGCCTGTTGACCGACCTGGGTTCCTACTGCGAGCGGGTGCTGGACGGTTATCGGGATCTCGATGCGTTGATGATCGAGTCCAACCATTGTCGCGACATGCTGGCTCGTGGTCATTACCCGTACTTTCTCAAGCAGCGGGTAGGTGGCGAGCTGGGACATTTGAATAACCATCAGGCGGCATTCCTGGTGTCCGAGTTGGGCTGGCAAGGTCTGCAACACCTGGTTCTGGCCCACCTGAGCAGCAAGAACAACCTGCCGCAGCTGGCCCGGCAATGTTTTGTCGACACCCTCGGGTGTGACCCGGACTGGCTACAACTGGCCGATCAAGATTCAGGGCTCGACTGGCGCCACATCGCCTAGCCCACCTACTTA
>NZ_JBIUXX010000024.1:78231-91466 GCF_044744235.1 Pseudomonas sp. NPDC087346 | reverse complement strand
GAGCCTGCTCGCGATAGCGGTTTCACATTCAACATCTCTGTTGGCTGATCCATCGCTATCGCGAGCAGGCTCACTCCTACAATTGACCGTGTTTGGGATCAGTGACCGCTGGCAGCCGGGCCTGCCTTCGCCGCAAACGGCGGTTTCGCCAGCCACACAATCAGAATCAACCCCATGAATCCCCACCCGAGCAGCGTGAAGTAATCCACGGTGGAGAGCATGTACGCCTGACTGGTCAGCACATGATCCAGTTGCGCATACGCAGTGTTGCCCGCCCCGCCCATCTGATTCAACGCCTCGCGGGTCGCTGGCTCATAGGTGCTGAGGCTTTCGCTCATGTAGGCATGGTGCTGATCGGCCCGGCGAATCCAGATCCACGTAGTCAGCGAAGCCGCGAAGCTACCACCAAGTGTCCGCAGGAAAGTCGCAAGGCCCGCGCCGTCGGCGATCTGGCTCGGCGGCAAGTCCGACATCAGGATGCTCAGGGTCGGCATGAAGAACAGCGCCACACCGATACCCATGAACAGTTGCACCAAAGCGATGTGCTGGAAGTCGACTTCGCTGGTGAACTCGGCACGCATGAAGCAGCTCAGGCCAATCGCCAGGAACGCCAGACCGGCCAGCAGACGCAGGTCGAACTTGTGCGCGTACTTGCCGACAAACGGCGACAGCACCACCGGCAGAATCCCGATAGGTGCAACCGCCAGACCGGCCCAGGTCGCGGTGTAACCCATTTGCGTCTGCAACCACTGCGGCAGGATCAGGTTGATGCCGAAGAACCCGGCGTAACCCAACACCAGCACAATCGTGCCGATGCGGAAGTTACGGTGCGCAAACAGCCGCAGATTTACCACCGGATGCTTGTCGGTCATTTCCCAGATGATGAACACCGCCAGCGCCACCACGGAAATGGCCGCGCCGATGATGATGAAGTTCGATTCGAACCAGTCGAGATCATTGCCCTTGTCGAGGATCACCTGCAATGCGCCGACACCGATGATCAACGAGATCAGGCCGACGTAGTCCATCGGTTGACGGCTGGTGACCACCGGCCGTTTGGCCAGTTGCGAGCGCACCACCATCACCGCAAAGATGCCGATCGGCACGTTGATGAAGAAGATCCACGGCCAGCTGTAACTGTCAGTGATCCAGCCGCCGAGAATCGGCCCGGCAATCGGCGCCACCACCGTGACCATCGCCAGCAAGGCCAAAGCCATGCCGCGCCTGGCGGGGGGATAAACCGCGATCAGCAGGGTTTGCGTCATCGGGTACAGCGGCCCGGCCACCAGACCTTGCAGCACGCGGAAGCCGATCAGTTCCGGCATCGACGTCGAGATACCGCAGAGGAACGAGGCCAGCACAAACAGAATCGTTGCCCAGAGAAACAACTTCACCTCGCCGAAGCGGCGGCTGAGCCAACCGGTCAGCGGCAGTGCGATGGCGTTACTCACAGCGAACGAGGTGATCACCCAGGTGCCCTGCTCCGAACTCACCCCGAGGTTGCCGGAGATGGTCGGCAACGCCACGTTGGCGATGGTGGTGTCGAGCACTTGCATGAACGTCGCCAGCGACAGGCCGATGGTGCTGAGCAACAGGCTGGGCGGCGTGAAAGAGGCGTTATTGCTCATCGCGAATCCTTTGGGACCTGGTTGGCGCTGCGTCTGTTACAGACACAGCGCCCATGTAGAAAAGAACCTGTGTGTGAGGAGAATTACTGTGGTGAGGGGATTTATCCCCGTTGGACTGCGCAGCAGGCCCATCTTTTCTGGATCAAAAGAGGGGCCGCTTCGCGACCCAACGGGGATGAATCCCCTCGCCACAAATAAATCCCCATGAATGTTCGTTCCCGCAGGGTGCGGTATCAGCGTTGCGCGGTTTTGCTGGCCGCAGCGCTGTTGTCGTGGATCAGTTGCGCGATCATCGCGTCGGCTTCGGCCAGTTGCTGGTCGTAGACGTTGGTGCTGAACGAGGCCTTTTGTGGCGGTTGCTGCGCCAGTACCGGCCCGCTCTGGTCGTGCAGATTGACCTCGACGTTGGTCGACAGACCGACGCGCAGCGGATGTTTGGCCAGTTCTTCGGCGTTGATGTGGATCCGCACCGGGACACGCTGCACGATCTTGATCCAGTTACCGGTAGCGTTCTGCGCTGGCAACAGGGCAAACGCGCTGCCGGTGCCGGCGCCGAGGCTGTCGACGGTGCCGCTGTATTTCACGTCGCTGCCATAGATGTCGGATTCGATGTCCACCGGCTGACCGATGCGCATGTCACGCAGTTGGGTTTCTTTGAAGTTGGCGTCGATCCACAGCTGATCCAGCGGGATCACCGCCATCAACGCGGTACCCGGCTGCACACGTTGACCGAGTTGCACAGTGCGCTTGGCGACGTAACCGGTGACCGGCGCAATCAAGGTGCTGCGGGCATTGGTCAAGTAAGCCTGACGCAGATCCGCTGCAGCGGACATCACGTCCGGATGCGACGAAACCACGGTGTCATCGACCAGCGCGCTGGTGGTTTTCAGTTGCTGCTGGGCATTGGCCAAGGCGTTTTGTGCCGAGGTCAGGTCATCGCGAGCGTGGGACAGTTCTTCCTGGGAAATCGCGCCGCCAGCGGCGAGGTTTTTCCGGCGGCTGAAGTTGTCCTGGGCTTTTTGCACGTTGGCTTGCTGCGCGTTGACCTGGGCTTTCATGCCATCAACGTTGCTGTACAGGCCGCGAACCTGACGCACGGTGCGCGCCAGTTTCGCCTGAGCACTTTGCAGACCGACTTCGGCGTCGTTCGGGTCGAAGTTGATCAGCACCTGGCCTTCATGCACCAGGTCGCCGTCATCGGCGCCAATGCTGACCACAGTGCCGGTGACCAACGGGGTGATTTCAACCACGTTGCCATTGACGTAGGCGTCGTCGGTGCTTTCGTTCCAGCGCCCGACAAATTCGTGATACGCCCAGACGCCGGCACCGGCGAGGATTACCAGAATCGCCAGCACCGTCAGCATGACCTTGCGCTTGCGTGGGTTGCCGGTGTCTGGCGTGTTGTCTTGAGCTTGAGTGTTTTCGGCAGTGGCCATGACAAATACCTTGAATTAGTTGTGCGGCGTGGCTGGGGTGGCGTTGGCTGCGGTCAGGGTTTCACCCTGAAAGCCGCCGCCCAGCGCTTGCATCAGTTGAATCGACAGATCGATCTGCTCGGCATTCAGGTTCGCCAACTGGCGCTGAGCCTGAAGCAATTGCTGCTCGATGCTGAGCACGTCCAGGTAGTTGCCGATGCCGGAACCGTAACGCTGGACCACGGTGTTGTAAGAATCCTGGGCAATGTCTGTCGCGTGTTGCTGGGCGCCGATCTGCCGACCGATGTCGCGCAACTGGTTGATCGTGTCGCTGACATCGCCCAGTGCTTTCACCAGACTTTTGTTGTACTGCGCCACTGCCAGGTCGTAATCGGCATCACGCGAATCGAGGTTGGCGCGCAGGCGCCCGCCGTCGAATATCGGCACCGAGATGGTCGGCGCGATGCTGAAGAAGCGACTGGCGGAACCGAACATTGCGTCACCCAACAAGGATTCGGCACCGGCCGCAGCTGTAAGGTTCAGGTTGGGATAGAACTGGGTCTTCGCCGCAGCAATGTCTTTGCTCGCGGCCTCGACGCGCCAACGCGCAGCGACCAGATCCGGGCGACGACCGAGCAATTCCGCCGGCAACACCGAAGGCACGGCGACAGCGCGGGCCTGCAAGACTTTCGGCCGGGCGATTTCATTGCCGCGATCCGGGCCTTTGCCGAGCAGCACGGCCAATGCGATTTTGGCGCTGTTCAGACGTTTTTCCGCATCGATCAGACTCGCTTCGGAGCTGGCTTCCAGACTTTGCGTTTGCTGGAACTGGTACTGGCTGTCGATCCCGGAACTCAGGCGACGCTGGCTCAGGTCGAGCATTTGTTTGGTGCGCTTGAGGTCGTCGTTGGCCAGGTCGTAGACGATGTGCGCCTGACCGAGATCGCTGTAGGCCCGGGCCACATCGGCGGCGAGGGTCAACTGCGCAGCCTGACGGTCGACTTCGGCGGCACGCGCCTGACCGAGTGCGGCTTCCCAGGCGTCACGCTGACCGCCCCAGAGATCGAAGTTGTAATTGAAGCTGGCGCTGACATTGCGCACGGTGGCGTAGGCATCGCCCTGCCCCAGCGGGTCCTGATCCTTGGCAAGACGCGAACGACTGACGCCGGCGCTGGCATCGAGGGTCGGGAAGCGTGCGGCATCGGCGGCCGACGCAGCGGCAAAGGCCTGATGCGCTCGGGCTTCAGCGATCTGCATGTCCGGGCTGTCGTGCAGCGCTTCGCGGATCAGACCGTCGAGCTCCGGGTCACCGAGACTGGTCCACCAGTCGCTTTTCGGCCATGCGGCGGGCGACAGTGTTACGCCGTTAAGGGACTGGCCGGCCTTGAGGCTTTTCGCATCAAGACTGGCGCCTTTGGTGTCGAGGCCACTGTAACTGGCGCAGCCGGCGAGGATCATCGCCGACAGCAGCAGCGTCAGGCTGCTGCGCAAGGTTTTAGCGCTCATTGTGTTCACCTAACCGCTGGAGGGTGATCGGGTCACCGGCCGCCAGCAAAATTTTCTTGAGGATGTATTCCAGGGTCTTCAACTCGTCCGTGGTGACGGCGCCGGCCAGTTCATTCATCGCGTCGGCGCCGATGTGCGGCAGGCGATCAGCCAGTTGCTGGCCTTGCTCGGTCAGGGTCAATTGCACCTGACGGCGATCACCTTCGCTGCGTTGGCGAGCGAGGAAGCCTTTCTGTTCCAGACGATCGAGCATGCGCGTCATCGAACCGCTGTCCAGCGACAGATGCCGGCACAGTTCGGCCGGAGTATCGACGCCGTACTGGGCCATGATGATCAACACCTTGAACTGCGCGGCGGTGATGCCGTGGGGTTCCATGTGGGTGTCGATGATCCGGTCCTTGAGCAGCGCAGCACGGCCAAGCAACAGGCCGAGATGGCAATGTTTGAATTCGTCCGGGGTGAAATGCTTCATTTGCTCACCTAATAACTGCCTAGGCAGTGAATGTATGTCGAGATGTTACTGCCTAGGCAGCGAATGTCAACGGAATAGTTAGGAAGCTTGGTAATTAGTTGACCAATGGAGTTGGTTTTTGTGGCGCACACACGGACGCCTTCGCTGGCAAGCCAGCTCCCACAGGGTCTGCGTCGTACTCAGAATTCATGTACACCGCAGAAATATGTGGGAGCTGGCTTGCCAGCGATTGGAGCGACTGGATGTAAAGCCAGTCAGGATTTTTCGGAAGGATGGGCTGACTGTTGTGGCTGGATGGGATGTATCTCACGCCCACGCAACGCATCTGCCGCATAACCACAGGCACGCTTGATCACCGCGTAAATGCTGTGCCAGCCCGGCGGCACCGGCTCAATCGCGGCATGCAACGCCAACGCGTAATCGAGCACCAGCCCCGGCGTCCAGGCCATGGCCTCCGCGCGTTTACGCACCTGGGCCGCAACCCAGAATTCGGGACTGATAATGACCCGGACGAAATCCCGCATGCTCGAATGACCACGATTCATCGCGCCTTCAAGGGCCGCTTCGAGGCTGTGGGCGACCGCGCTGGAACAATTGCGGCTGGTCAGGTTGTAAGTGCTGTTGCGCCGATAATCCGCCCAGAACGCATACAGTCGCCGAGCGTCGTAGTGGGTAAAACTGACCTGAACCACTGAAGGGCACCAGTCGGCAACTTCGCTCGCGTAGTCAGGCAAAAACCGGCCGGCGACATCGTTGTTCGGCGTTGCCCGCAGCAGACGCACGAAATCCCCCGCCGACCGGTCAATGTCGTCTTGCGGGTAGTGGCTGATGTAAATGTCCGGGCCACATTCCAGTGCGGCGTGGCCCGCGGAGACCACGCCATTGATGTCGACCGCCGCGATGTAGCGGTTGAGTAGCCGGTTGCGCACCAAGGTATCGTCAACCGTGCCGGTGGGTGTCCAGACATGAATCACCAGCGCGGCGCTATCGGCAGGTGCACTGACCAAGGGAAGTGTCACGGACAAAGGCCCGTTTCTGTAGAGCATGCCCTGGCGCAACAAAGCGCAACCCGAGAGAAAAATGCTCATGCCAATGCAGAACGGCACCGTGCCTTTATAAAGCGTCGGGTACGGTTCGAGGATGAACAGGCCAAAGCCGATTTCGAACAACCCCGTCAGCAGTGACACTTGCCAACCGACAAAGCGCACCACCACGGCAGCGGCCAGACGAAAGCCGCCATCGACCAGAAAAGCCCCGCCAAACAGCACCGCCAGAATCAGGCCGGCGGCGTGTTGCCGGTCGACGATCAGCAGCCCAAGCACCAGAAAAACCATCCCTCGTACTTTGCGCAGGGCCGCAGCGGTACCGGTTTGCGGTGCCGGCACCAGCAGCAGGATCAGCGCTTCGAGCAACAACAGATAACCGAACACATGCAGCGGAAAATACAGAACGCCGTCCAGCGCATCGATGAAGATGGCCACCCCGGCCGCACCCCAGACGACACCAGTCAGGGCCAGCGCTGACCAGCGCTTGCGGACAAAATCGCTACCCAGCAAAACCATGCTCAAACGGACCATAGGTGCCCCTGTTCGTTTGGGTCAGCCGCAAACCGCAGCTTTCGAGCTGCGGTAAGTCTAATACATGCAGGTAAAGCCGCTGGCGGCTCCAACATGGAATGGGATCATCCTGTTGGAGCTGCCAAAGGGCTGCGATCTTTTGATCTTCAGCGGGCTAGAAATCGCGCTTGTAGAAGATGTCCAGCGAACTGGCGACGCCGCTGGCGGCTTCGAGATAGACCTTTTTGCTCAGCTTGTAGCGCAAGGCAATGGTGTTGGCCGGTTCGAACACACCGACGCCATAACGCAGGCTGAGTTTCTCCGAGATATTGCCGCTGGCCACCACGCTGGTGGTGTTGCCGCTGCCTTGGGTGTCGAGCTGGAAATCCTGAATCCCCAGATCCTTGGCCAGACCACTGGTCACCCCGGAGCTGCCCATCAGGCCCAGTCCGAGCGCTGCTTGCGCCAGCATGTTGTTGTCTTCACCGTTGGTGCTCAACGGGCGACCCAGCACCAGATACGACAGCGCCTGCTCCTGACTCATCGCCGGTTCCGAGAAGATCTGCGTAGTCGGCTGTTCGGCGCTGCCGCTAAGGCGAATCCCGGCGATCACGTCGTCAGTCTGGCGAATCGCTTCGATGTCCAGATACGGCTGATCGACCGGCCCGGCGAACAACAGGCGCGCACGACGCACCGTCAGGCGCTGGCCATACGCACGGTATTTGCCGTCGTTGAGCCACAGCTCACCGCGCGTATCCATGTTGTCGCCGATGTGCACCTGACCTTGCAGGTTGGCGGTGAGACCAAAACCGGCAAAGCTCAGTTTGTCCTGGCCGACGATCACGTCGATGTCCATTTTCATCGCCAGCGGTGGTTTGCCCTCTTCGGTCTGCGCGCCGACGATGATCGTGTCATCGGAGACTTTCACCGTCGATGGCGGCAATTCACGCACGGTGATTTCACCTTTGGGCACCAGCACTTTGCCGGCAATTTTCAACTCGTCGCCGGCCATAGAAATCTTCAGATCCGGCGCGACTTCGAGCTTGGCATAGGGCTCGACGGTGACCGGCAACTGTGTGCCCTTGAGCGCCAGATCGACCATCAGCGCCTGCCCCCAGGCGACATTGCCGCTCAGACTGCCCTGCCCGGTCTTACCGCTTTTCCAGCCGCCATCCAGCCGCACGGACTCACCGGCAATCACCGCTTGCAGTTGCAGATCCTTGAGTTCCATCGGCAGTTCGGCGCCGGACACTTCGCCGTCGCTGAGTTGCACGGTGCCGTTGACCTGCGGCGCCAGCAGGCCACCGGAAATCGTCCCGCTACCGTTCAAGCGTCCGGTGAGTTTCTCGACCATTGGCACAAACGGCCGCGCCACTGACAAGTCCAGACCGCTGAGGCGGAACGAGCCGCTCACCGGTTTGTTTTTCGGCAGCGGATTGAGCTGCGCCTGCACCATCAATTCACCGAGTTTGCCGCCGACGAAGTTGAGGTCGGTGTCGATGCGCTTGGGCGTGAGTTTGCTGGTGAGCTTGAGGGTCTGGTACGGGAAGTCCAGCCACTGGTCTTTTTCCTTCATGCGCAAGGTGCCGCCGCTGGCGTCGATGCTGATCTGGCCGTTCGGGCCGCTGGCCGGCAAGTCCAGTTGCAGATCGGCGTTGAGCTTGCCCTGCCAGGCGAAATCCTTGGGCAGCCATTGCGCCAGGCTTTCAATCGGGAATTGCTTGAGGTGATAGCGCAGCTTCGGATCGGGCATCAGCCGCTGATCTTCACCGCACAGGCTGGCACTGCCGGACATCCAGCAATGCGCGCCGAAGTTGATTTTGCCGTCGGCCAGACGTTCGAGTTTGGCTGGATTTTGCAGCTTCCAATCCTGACCACCGGCCTGAATATCACCGCTGGCCAGACGACCGCGCCAGTTGCCCTTGTCCAGATTGCCGTCCAGCCCGAGCGCCAGTTTCAGCTTCGGCCCGAGCAGGTCGAGGCTGAGTTTCTGGCTCTTGATGTCGCCCTGACCGCTGACGGTCAGGTTACCCAACGAGGTATCGCCGGCCTGAATCGCGCTGCCCTTGAGGTCGATTTTCGCCCGTTGCGCGCTGTCGAGGGTGGCGTCGAGGTTGAGGCTTTGCAGGCGATTGTCCTGAAACGCCAGTTGCGAACCTTGCAGTCCGAGCTTGCCTTGCGGCGCCTTCAGCGTGCCGGCGACGTCGATCTGGCCATTGATCTGCCCACGCAGTTGCGGCCAGAGCTGAGCCAGACGCGGCAGCTTGATATCGATTTGCCCGGCGAGTTTCTGTTGCAGGCTGCCCTTGCCGCTGATGCTGTTGTCGCCGAGGCGGATTTGCAGGGCGTTGAGATTCCACTGTTCGCCCGCGCCGTCGGCCTTGGCTTGCAGCACGGCCGGTTGCCCGCGCAGTTTGCCTTTGAGGTCGAGGTCGGCGCTGAGGCTCAGGCGCTCGCTCTTCATCTCGCCTTTGCTTTTCAATGGCCCGGCCAGGGTGCCCGGCAGTTCCGCGACCCAGTACGCCGGGTTGAACGCCGACAGATCGAGCGCGGTATCCCAGGCGATGCCGTCGGCGAACTGCACGTTGACGTGCCCTTCGGCCTTGCCCTGCCCGGCTTCGAGTTTGAATTGCGGCAGGAAAATCTGTTTGAGGTTGCCGCTGAACGGACTGCTCAGGCTGAACGCACCTGCCGGGCCATCGAGCGCGGCGGCGAAATTGCCGAGGTACTGGCCGTCGGTGTAGGAGACTTCGCCATTGAAGGTGCGCAACGCGACTTGCGGCTCGTCGATCTCCGGATAGAGCCGATGCCAAGGAAAGTCCTGCCAGTTGATATTGGCCTGAGCGGTCAGGCCTTTGCTCCAGTCCACGCTACCGGTGAGCGCGAGGCTTTGTTTGTCGCTGGCGGTCAGGTCGAGCCCGGCGATCTGCGCGCCCTTGGCGTCAACCATGCCCTTGAGCAGCAACGCCACCGGGCCTTTCTCCGCAGGCAGCGTCGCGCTGCCGAGCAACTGATAACCGTTTTTCAGGTCGCCCTCGCCAGTCAGCAGCAGTTGATTGAGTTGCAGAGTGTCCGGCAGGTCAGCGCTCGGCTTGAAGCTGTCACTGGTGATGCGCACTTTGGCCGGCAGGTTTTCCACCAGCGGTTGCAACTGGCCGCTCAGTTGGCCATCGAGGTAGCCACGGCTGTCGGCGTGCAGGTTGAGAGTTTTCAGCAGGTCGCCATCGATTTTCAACGCCAGCGTCCACGGGCCAGTGCCCGGAGACGGCAAGCCGAGTTGTCCTTCAACCTCCAGCGGCCAGTTGCCGGTCGGTTGCAGCAACCCGGAAAGGCTCAGGCTCAAGTCATCGCGCTGCAATTGCGCGCTGTCGATCTGCAAACCCTTGGCTGTCCAGTGCGCCGCCAGTTTCAGGCCTTTGAGCTGTTCGCTGCCGTCGAGCAGCAGGCTGCCGATCTGCACGTCGCCGAGTTCGATGGCCACCGGCAATTGCAGGTCCGGCAAGCTGATCGGACCGCTGTCGGTAGTTTCGGCACCGGGCGCAAATTGCAGGATGACCTGATCAGTCTTGAGCTGATCGATGCACAGCGTCATGCGCGTCAGGCACAGCGGCGACCATTCGAAGATCGGCTTGCTCAGCTCGACGCGATTGCCGCCCTGTTCCCACAACAGATGATCGGCGCTCCATTGCCCGCCGAGCCGACCCTGGAAATTCTCCACGCTCAATCCCGGCACCAACCCCAACGCCCATCGGCTGCCGGCCTGAGTTCCGAACAGCGCAGCGATGGCCAGCACGATCAGCAACACCAGCGATAAAAGTGCCAGCAAGGTAATTTTCAAACCACGTTTCACAGCTCAGGCCCCATGGAAAAATGCAGCCGGATGCCGCCATCGTCATCAAGCGCGTGGGCCAGATCGAGGCGGATCGGCCCCACCGGCGAGACCCAGCGCACACCGATACCGACCCCGGTCTTGAGGTTCGGCAGTTCGAGTTTGTTGAAAGAGTTGCCCTGATCGACGAAGGTCGCGATGCGCCATTTCTCGGCAATCGAATATTGATACTCGACGCTACCAGCGACCATGTAACGTCCGCCGATGCGGTCGCCCTTGGAGTTTTCCGGGGACAGGCTCTGGTAGTCGTAACCGCGCACGCTCTGGTCGCCACCGGCAAAGAAGCGCAGCGATGGCGGTATCGAGTTGTAGCCATTGGTGGCACTGCCACCGACCTGCACACGGCCGAGGAAACGGTGATTATCGAACACCGTGGTCAAGCCTTTGATAAGTGCCGTGCCGTACAACAAGTTGTTGTCCGAGCCCAAGCCCTCCTTGGCGACCTTGCTTTCGAAGGTCAGGCGATAGCCGTTGTGCGGGTCGATACGGTTGTCGCTTTTCAGATAGGAATAGCTCACGCCGGGCATCAGCAACGTACTGAGTCCGGAGTCGTCGCCGAGCTGATATTCCTCGCGCTGCCACTTCAGCGAGATCACCCGTTGCCAGCCGCTGGGCAACTTGCTGTGCCATTCCGGGCCGACGGTCAGCAGCTTGCTCAGGGTGTCGGAGCCGTCGATGTCTTCGTATTGGTAACCGGCCGCCCAACGCAGTTTGTCGGTCAGCGGCGGGTCGAGCGGGATGTCATAGAACACCCCGACGTTTTGCCGTGGCGCCGAGAGTTCCGCCTCCCAGCCATAACTGTCGCCCTGCGGATTGACCCAATGGCGGGTCCAGTTGGCCTTGATGCGCGGGCCAACGTCGGTGGAGTAACCGAGGCCCAACCCCATGGTGCGCGGCTTGCGCGTGTCGAGTTTGACCGCGACCGGAATCACCCCGTCCTTCGAGGCGGTGGGCGCGGCGTCGACGCGTACGCCTTCGAAATAGCCGCTCGATTGCAGATCGCGGTTGAGTTCGGCGATCAGTTCGGAGTCATACGGCTCGCCGGCCTTGAACGGCACCATGCGTTGCAGCAGGTCTTCGTCGAACGGCGTGTCGCCTTCAAAACTGACTTTGCCCAGCGCATAACGCGGGCCGCTTTCGTAGATCAATTCAATGTCGGCAATCCCGGCCCGGGGATCGACCAAAAGTTTCTGGCTGGTGAAGTGGCCACTGAAAAAACCGAAGCGCGAAGCCTGATTCTGAATAATTCTTTTGGCGTCTTCATAACGCCCATGATTGAGCACCGCGCCGGATTTCAACGCGTCGGTTTGTGGCACTCGAAAGGATTTGAGGGAGGCGGCAGGCCCGTCGACACGGATCGTGACGTTACGCAGCCGAATCGGCTCGCCGGGATCGATTTTCAACACCAGACGCGGATTTTCGCCGCCCTTGACGTCACTTTCGATCTGCGGCTGATAGTAGCCCAATGCCTGCGCGGCTTTGCGCGCCTGCTCCTCGGCACCGCGACTGAAGCGCTGCAAGGCTTCTTCGTCACGGTCGCCTAGGCTGCCGATATAGCCCTCTATATTGGCTTTAAGCTCATCGTTGGACGGTTTGATCCGTACGTCCAATTCACTTTGCGCCAACGCCGCGCAGCTGGTTAACAGCACAAGCACGCCGCTGGTAAATCTTCCTGGAAACTTCATAGGCGCGGATGCTATCACGAGCTTGGGAGGGTGATAGAACCAGACTTTTCCCAAAAAGTTCGATGGTTATGCCGTTGCAGTTTGTAACACCTGCGGATTGGCGTGAAAAAATACGTGCTCGCGCACTGGCCCGACAGCGACTTCGCCAATCTCTTCATAACCCTGACGTTTATAGAATTCCAGGTAGCGTGGGTTGCCTGTGTCCAGCACCACGCCTTGCGAAGTTTCATCCACCGCGCACCAGTTATGCACCGCGGTCAGCAGTTGCTCGCCGAAGTGTTTGCCCTGGAACTGCGGGTGAATGCCCAGCAGCGGCAGCATGTGCACTGAATCGCTGGGGACGCAGGCCGCCACCGCATCGTGATATTCCAGATAGCGTCGGGTGCAGCGGAAACCGGTGCTCAGCACCATGCGCAGGCGCCATGCCCAACTTTCGGTGATGCCCAGGCGGCGTTGCGGCGGCGCGATCAGGGCGATGCCGATCAAGCGGTCGTTGACCAGCAGGCCGATGGCCGGCAGATCCTGCAGAAAATGCTGTTTGACCAGTTCCCGTACTGTCGCCCGCACCCGCTGTTCATACCCGGGCCGCTCGGCTTCGAACAGGTAAGCGAAGGTCGGCTCGTGGCGATAAGCCTGATACAGCAGCGAGCGCGCTTCACGCGAGTAACCGCGATCGAGCATGTGGATGTCGGCGATGGCGGTCTGGGTTTCAGGCATGACAGTGATTCTCCCCGGGGCGCGGCTCGTATGGCTGCGCTCTTGTTGGTACGAACCTTTTGGCGTTGGCACAGTTCCCCTCAGGTATAGACCAACTGAAGATCTTCATCGACTCGACTGGCCTCATCGCTGGCAAGCCAGCTCCCACAGGTTTTTGCAGTGATCACAGATTTCAGTCAAGACACAAACATTGTGGGAGATCTTCATCGACTCGACTGGCCTCATCGCTGGCAAGCCAGCTCCCACAGGTTTTTGCAGTGATCACAGAATTCAGTCAAGACACAAACATTGAGGGAGATCTTCATCGACTCGGCTGGCCCCATCGCTGGCAAGCCAGCTCCCACAGGTTTTTGCAGTGATCACAGAA